>JAJZPJ010000088.1 GCA_021811225.1 Pseudomonadota bacterium | reverse complement strand
CCCATCGGATTGCGGTAATAGAGCGGCTTGCGCTCCTTCGCTGCGGGTGCCGCCGCCAGGGTGTTGGCCGAAGAAGCGCCGCGTTCGCTGCGGCCGCCGAACCAATAGCCGCCCGCCGCCGCCAATGCCACGATGGCCACCATGACCGCGGACACGAGGCTCCGCCGATTTCCTGCGCTCACAGGTCTTCCCCCAAGAGTTTCTCGATTTCGGCCAGCCTTGCCTGGGCCTGGGTTTGCGCCTTGATCGCGCTCAGTCTCGCCAGCCGGATCTGCCGCTGCGCATCGAGCAGGGTGGCGAAGTCCAGCTTGCCGTTCTCGTAGCCCGCCAGCGCCGCCTGGAAGCTGAGCCCGGCCTGGGGCAGCAGACCAGTCTCGATCAGGGTCTCGGTGTGCCGGGCGGCAGCGATGCCGGCGAGGTTTTCGGAGAGCTCCGACAAGACCCGGTTGGCCGTCGCCTCCTTGCGCGCCCGCGCGGCGGCGAGCATCGCCTCGGCTTCGCGCTCCTGCGAACGACGGGAGGCCTGCTGCAGGGGAATGTTCATCTCCAGCATCAGGCCCCAGCTGCTTATCTGACTGCCGGTCTGCATCGGAACGACTCCCAGGAGAAAGTCCGGGTAGCGGTTGCGATAGACGAGATCGCGATTCTTCTGCGCCGAGCGTATGCCGGCCTCTTCGGTGAACAGTTGCGGATTGTGCGCGCGCAGACGCTGGGCCAGGCTGGCGTAATCCAGCTTGGCCGGCGCCGGCAGCGGACGCAGGGACTGCGGCTCGGCCAGGGGCGCCAGGGCATTGCGCGAAATCAGCGCATTGATCTGCGCCTGGAGCTGCCGCTTCTCGCCGTCGATCGCGATGAGCTCGCCGCTCAGGCCGGTCTCTTCGACCTGGGCGCGGATCACGTCCTGTTGCGGCGCCAGAGCGCCGGCATAGCGGACCTGGGCGACCTGCTCCAGGCGCCGCATCAGGTCCAGATTTTCCCGGCTCAGCTTGTCGTTGGCGGCGACGAAGTAATACTGCGCGTAGGCTTCCTTGATCCTGGCGGCAAGATCGCTCCAGGTCGTCGTCGCCTTGCCTCTCGCCTGGTCCGCGTCGGCTTCGGCCGCCTGGCGTTTCAGATCGCGCTTGCCCCAGAACGGCAAGGGCTGCAGCAGCGTGTATTTGGTGTCGCCGACGCGGCCCGGCAACAGGTTCGGCCGCGCATCGCTGCCGGCGTTGGTGATGTTCTCCAGTTCGACCCGCAGGCTCGGATCGGGCAGCGCGCCGGCCGGCTCGACGCGATCCCCGGCCGCCTCCGCGTCGAAGCGGACGGCGGCGTACTCGGGGTTGTGCCCGCGGGCATAGTCGAGCAGCGATTCGACGTTGCCGCCCGGCGGCGCCGCCTGGGCTAAGCTGCACCAGAGGCCGGCCAAGAAAAAGAGCAGGAGGCGCTTTGGACTTGGGCAAGGTTTCATGCCCGCAGTTTGAACAAGCCTTCCCTACCGGAAGCTGACCGGAACATTACATTTCGGTCATATTCCGAGTCAGTAGTGTCCGGTTAAGGATTTAACGGAACCGGCATTACCGACTTGCAGCCTAGCCCAAGGCGCGCCGGCTAGGCCACTTGTCGCAGTCTCGGCTTGGCGCCGTTCTTCAGTACCGCAATGCGCCGATTCCTGGCCTTAACGTCGTCGCTCGCCTCGGACAGGCGAGCGCTTCATGACGTCGCGGATTGCGCTACCGCACCGCCCCGCTGCTCCGCATCGAACCGCGCGAAGCGCAGGGCCAGGGTCGGTAGGACCAGCAGGGTCAGCGCGGTCGAGCTGAACAGGCCGCCGAGGATCACGATGGCCATCGGCCCTTCGATCTCCTGTCCCGGAAGACCCGCGCCGATCGCCAGCGGCAGCAGCCCCAGCGCCGTCACCAACGCAGTCATCAGGATCGGCGCCAGGCGGTTCATCGCCCCGAGCCGCGCCGTTTCCCACGACCAAGGCCGGCCTTCCTCGGTCACCAGCGTCCGGTAGTGCGACAGCAGCATGATCGCGTTGCGCAAGGTGATCCCGAAGACCGTCACGAATCCGACCGCCGCTCCCAGCGAAACCGGCAGCCGCGCGATCCAGATCGCAGCGACCCCGCCCACCAGCGCAAACGGCACGTTGACCGCGAGCAGAGCCATCGTCCGTCCGTCCCGTAAGGCAATGAGCAGCAAGCCCAGGATCACCGCCAGCGCCAGCCCAAAATCCAGGCCCAGTTGCAGCCGTGCCTGCCCCGACGCGGCCGCCGTCCCGCCGATGCGCAGATAGTCGCCCGAGGCCAGGGACAGGCTCGCGAGCTGGCGGCGGGCCTGCGCGACGAACTGCGCGGCGCTGCCCCTGACGTTGACGGTGACGAGTTGCACGCGCTGGGCGCCGCGGTGCAGGATAAGCGACTGGCCGGAGCGCTCGCGGATGTGCGCCAAGGCGCCCAGGAGCACGACCGTGCCGGACCGGTTGACCAGCGGCACATTGGCGATCGCCGCCGGATCAGAACGCAAGGAAGGCGGCAGTATCACCACGATGGGGAAGGACGCCCCCCCGGTATAGACCCGGCCGACCGTGCGGCCGCCGTAGCTGGTCTGGATCGCGCGCAGCACTTCCGCCGAGCTGAAGCCATAGCGCACAAGCGCTGCGCGATCGAGCGTGATCGAGAGTTCAGGCGTTCCCGGAGGCGCCTGGATGCGCACGCCGGCCGTTCCCGGCAACCGGCTCAGCACCTCAGTCACGCGCTGGGCGTCGTCGTTCAGCGCGGAGAGATGGCGGCCGTAGATCGTCACGACCACGGGCGCGGTCACGCCGGAAAGCGTCTCGTGGATGCGTTCGGTCAGGAAGGTGTTCGCCCACCAGCGCACGCCCGGCGCACCTTGGACCGCCGCCAGGATGCGCCGCTCGGCGGCGGAGCTGCCGGCGTTGCCCTTGGAGCTCAGGCCGACGTCGATCTCCGCCTTGTTGGTCAGCGCGTTGCCGTTGGACAGGTGGGCGCGACCGGCATGCATCACCGCGTGCGCCACCTCCGGCATGCGTTGCATGATCGCGACCGCCCGCTCGCCGATGCGCATCGTCGTGGCAAGCGATGTGCCGGGTGCCGTCTGGAAATGCACGATGAGGTCGTTCTCGTTGAAGCGCGGCAGAAAGCTCGTGCGCAGCAGAGGCACGCTGGCCAAGCCGCCGACCACCAGGACGACCACCAGCCCCCCCACCGGACGGGGATGCCGGTCGACGGCGGCGAGCAGGCGGCCATAGACGCGCTTGGCGCGCGCGACCAGCGGCGGATCGGCGGGATCGAGCCGGCTGTGGCCGAGCAGCAGCATCGCCAGCGCCGGCGTGACCGTGAGCGCGACCACCAGCGAAGACAGGATCGCGAAGATGTAGGCCAAGGCCAGCGGCCCGAACAGGCGTCCGGCGACGCCCGCCAGGTGCAGTACGGGCAGGAAGATGATGACCACCGAGAACGTGGCGAAGATCACCGCCTTGCGCACTTCCATGGTCGCACGCAGCACCACCTCGGGAATCGGCCGCGGTTGCGCCAGGGCGCGGTTCTCGCGCAGGCGGCGATGGATGTTCTCGACGCCCACCACGGCGTCGTCCACCACTTCGCCCAGGGCGATCGCCAAGCCGCCGAGCGACAGCGTGTTCAGGCTGAAGCCGAAGTGGTCGAGGATCAGCGCAGCGGCCAGCAGTGACAGCGGAATCGCCGCGAACGAAATGACCGCCGTACGCCAGTTGCGTAGCGCGAGGTACAACACCAGCACGATCAGGACAGCGCCGATGCTCAGCGAATTGCGCACGTCACGCAGCGCTGTATCGATGAACGAAGCCGGCCGCAGCCCGTTGGGCTGGACCTCGATCCCGTCGCGCTTGAGCACCGGCGCCAGGGTCGCGAGTGCCTGGTCGAGCCCGCGCGTCACGTCGAGCGTGTTGGCGCCGTATTGGGAGCCGACCACCAGCAGCAGGCCGGGCTTGCTCCCCACCAGCGCTCCGCCGATGGGTGGCGGCGGTGCCGCCACGACGTGCGCGACCTCGCCCAGGGTGACGCTGCGGTGCTCGCGGCGCACCAGCAGACTGTCGGCCAGCGCGGAGGGGGTCGTGGCCTGACCGTGGCTCATCAGGAAGATCTGTTGGTTGGGCGTGTTGACGACACCGGCGCCGCGCACCGTGCTGGACTCGGCGGCCGCTGCGGTCAACTGGTTCAGGCCAATGTGCAGTTCGACGAGCTTGTCGGGATCGAACTGCGCCTGGAACTGCTCCGGCTGGGCGCCGAAGATCACGACCTTGGAGACGCCCGGCACCGCGAGCAGGGCTGGACGGATGGTCCAGCGCGCGATCTCGGTCAACTGCATCAGGGACAGCTTCGAGGCGGACAGTCCGATGGACAGCGCGACCCCCGTGGATGATTGCAGCGGCGCGATCACCGGCGTCGCCCCCGGCGGCAGCGTGGGCGTCAGCGGCGCCAGCCGCTGCGCCACGAGCTGCTGATCGCGGTAGACGTCAGTGTTTCCGCGAAACACCGCGGTCACGACCGACAGCCCCTCCATCGACTGCGAGCGCAGGGTCGACAGCCCGGGAATGCCGTTGACCGCGTCTTCGACCGGCGTGCTCACCAGCGCCTCGATTTGCCGAGGCGCGAGGCCTGCGGCGTTGGTGACGACGGTGACCGTGGGCTGCCCGAATTCCGGGAACACGTCGTAGGATGCGTGGAGTACCGCGACGCTGCCCAGCAGCGTCAGCCCCAGGGCCGCGAACAGGACCAGCCAGCGCAGACGCAGGCAGAACTCGACAATTGCACGCATCAGCAAACCCCTTCAATCGTCGTTATCATCTTTGGCTTTGGCGGTTTTCGCCTGCGCGGCCGGCGGTGGCGATTTCGATGCCGAGAACAGCAGCGCCGCACCGGTGACCACGATCCGCTGTCCGGGACGAAGCGCGGCGCCGTCATCCGCCGGCAGGAAATACCCCTTCCTGGTGCGCGAGGACGTCGGCACCGCCACCGGCGCGAACAGGTCGGCACCGGTCTGCCGATACACGAACGCCTGCCCGTCGTGCCACACCACCGCAGAAAGGGGAACCAGAACGCCGGCGACTGCACCCGGCTGGCTCAGGGCGACCGTGAGCGGCGTGCCGATCGGCGCGGAATCCTGCGCCCCCATGAGGCAATACAGGCTCGGGCCGGTCACGCCGGCGGCGGCGCGCGGTGCGCGGCTGACAAGGCGCAGCGCCACGCGCTCGCCGTCGGGGGTCGTCGCCGCAAGATCGGCCGGCAGAGCCGGCAACGATTGCCCGAGCGGCAGGCTCACCTCCACCAGCAGTTGGGCGCCGCTTTCCAGTTGCGGCAGCGGCGCCGCTGCCGAGACCGCAGCGGCCGCCAGCGTGGGACCCCAGTCAGTGCGGGCGCGGGCTTTGATCTCGGCCAGTTGCGCCTGCGCGGTCGCCCGGTCGGCCTCGGCGACCTGCGCCCGCGACTGGGCGGTCTGCAGAGCCGCCAGCGAGATATTGTGCCGGGCGCGATACAGGCCGGCGGCCCGAACCGCTTCGCTGCGCGCCAGAGCCGCCGTGGCCTGCGCGGCCGCCACCTTGCTGCGCGCCGCCGCGATCTGTGCGGATAGCGTGATCAGTGGGCCAGGGTCGACAACGATGCCGTAAGCGGTCGTTTGCGGCGCCCGCTCGGCCCGCTGCAGCGCGCTGGTTCGGATTCCTCCTGCGGAGATGGCCTTTGCGTCAAGGGTGACTGGGGCGAGCGGCTGCGCGGAAGCGGTGCGAACCGCTGTCGCGACGACCGCCGCCAACACAAAACATTTTAAGAATTTTCTACGCATCATTGGCTCCGGTTTGCGACCAGAAATGGGTGATAGAGCGCCGTTTCAAGCTGGCCTAGTGCCGCGCGGTCGTGTACCGACGCCGACAGCGCGCTCTGCTGCGCCTGCACGTACGCTATCTCGGCGCCCAGTAGCCGCAGCCTGCCGATTTGGCCTGCGGCGAAGGCGCTGCGCTGTCGGTCCAGCGCGTCGGCAGCCGCTTTGCGCAGCCTGCTCGCGCTTTCCTGTTCGGACTCGCTGGCGTGCCAGTCCGTCCGGGCGCGATCGATCTCGGCCAGCACCTTCGTCTGCGTCGCGAGGAACTGCTCCGCTGCAACCTGGCGGGCAGCGCGGGCTTGGGCGATCGGGCCCTGGTTCTGGTTGAGGATGGGCAGCGGCAGCGAAATCGACAGGAGGAATTTGTTGTCGCCCTGGTCATAGTGGTATCCGGGGCCGATGTCGATCGCGGGATACTGCCGCGCAACCGCCAGACGCAAGGCAGCCTCCGCCGCAGCGTAGTGCGAGAGGGCGGCCAGTAGATCGGGCCGCGTCGTCAGCGCGGCGTGGATTAGCGCTTCAAGCTTGCCCGGCTGTCGCGGCTGGGAGAGCCCCGACATGTCCAGTTCGACGCCGTCGAGCGCTGTCGCCGGCAAGCCGAGCGCGGCCGTCAGGCCGGCACGCGCGAGCCGTGTCGCCCGGCGATCCGCGGCAAGCTGGAGCTCGGCCTGGTTTTGCGCGAGCGTTGCCGTGGTCAGTGCCGCCGCCGAGACCATGCCCGCCTGGTAGCGCTGCTCGACCGCTTCGCGATACCGGCTCGCAAACGAAGCCCTCTGGGCAGCGAGAGCGGCGGCCCGCTGGGCGGACCACACGCCGAGTAAGGCCGTCCGTACCTCGGCGCGCAGTTGCCACGCGGTGACAGCGATCGCCTGCCGCACCTCCGCGGCCTGGGCGCGTGCCCGGGCGATTCGCGCGGGACGGGCTCCATAGGGCTGGATCAAGAAAGTGACGATTGGCCCGACCGTCCACGGCGAGGCGATGGTCGTCGTGTCATAGGTCGGCGCGATGGACAAGGTCGGATTGGGCAGCGCCGCCGCGGTCGTCTCTCCCGCTCGGGCTTCGCGCAGCTTCGCCGTGGCAAGCGGCATGTCCGGCCGCTCGTAGATGGCCGCCAGGGTCAGCGTGTCGAGATTCCAGCGCAGCGGGCCGGCACGGTGCTGCTCGGCCGCGAGGAAGCGCAGCAAGCGGGGATCGGACAGGCCGCGTCGGCTCAGTGCCGCCGCAGTCTTTGCCGGATTCAGCGGGCGCGGCGTGTAAGTCGCGCAGCCAGCAAGCAGCGCCGAGACGAACACAGCGGTCGACAATCGGATCTTCATCGCATCGCATCACGAGAGGAAAAGCCTGATGCTAGGGACGCGGATGTCGTTTTTTTGTCGTCGGCCCTCAGCAGTCCTTGCCGTGGATCCGCAGGTCCAGCCGCACGTGCAGCTCGCCCGCGTCGTTGTGCGCGTGCGCGAGGGTCCAGCCCAGCCTTTCGCACAGCTGCCGCACGAGGTACAGTCCGAGGCCGGCGCCGCGGACGCGACCGGCCTCGGCGAGCACAAGCGAGCGGTACAGGCGGGCGATGGCGTTCGGATCCAGCGGCTCCCCCCGGCTGTCGATCGAAAAGATCCCATCGCGAAGCGAAATTTGCAAATGGCCGGTCTGGCTGTGCTCGATAGCGTTGCGCACGAGGTTGCCGAAGACCATCGCGGCAATCGCCGGCGCCACGCGCACCGATGTCGGCTCGATCGGTCCCACGTCCAGCGTCAACGGCTTGCCCTCAAGCAGCGGCCGATAGTCGGCGATCAGGTCGGGCAACCAGTCCTGCAGCGCCAGCGGCGCCGTGGCGGCTGGCGGCGACGGTTCCTTGGCTAGCTGCAGCAGCGCCCCCAGCGTGCCCTGCATGCCATCGACGGTGTGGCGGATGCGCTGCAAGGCGCGCCGGCCTTCGGTGCCGAGCGGTTCTGCCTCCAGCACCTGCGCGGCGCCCGCAATCACCGCGATCGGGGTGCGCAGCTCGTGGCTCGCCGTGTCGATGAATTCGCGTTCGCGCAGGACGAAGCCGTCCAGACGCTGGAGAAAGCCGTTGAAGGCCTCCTCCAGCGCCTGGATCTCCTGCAGCCGAAACCCCGGCGCCAGGCGCGCCTCCCGACGTGAAGGATCGAGACGGTGCACGCCCTCGACCAGACGCGAGACGGGGCGGAGCAGGCGGCCGGCAAGCCACCAGGTGGCCGCCATCAGCAGGCCCAAGCCGACGACCAGCACCGCCTCGACCAGGAGCGCCAAGCGCCGCTCTTCGGCGTGCTGCGCTGCGATGTCGACCAGCGCGGCCATGCGGCGCCCCTGCACATCCTGCACCAACACTGCATAGGGAAGATTGTCCGGATCGATGTCATCGTACAGGCCCGGCCCGAGACGGCGCACCTCGGGCGGCAAGTCCGCCGCGGCGGGTGAATCGAGGTCGACCAGGCGTACCTTCGGGAGGATCTTGTCGCCGACCGGAAGGTGTGCCGCCTTCAGGTCGCGCACCATCACGTCGCCGAGCAGGCTCATCCACACCAGGCGCTCGTGGCGATCGTTCAAGAACGTACCTACCGCGATCAAGGCCGCACTCAGGACTGCCGCGTAGAGCAGCAGCCCGATGGTAATGCGCGCACGCAGGCTACTCGTCTTCATGGACGGCATCGGGCGTCGCGGCGAGCCGGTAGCCGACGCGGGGGACGGTATGCAGCAGCTTGCGCGCGAAAGGCGCGTCAATCGCTCGGCGCAACACATGCATCTGCGAGCGCAGCAGGTCGCGGTCGGGCAGGCTGTCGCCCCAGAGCGCTTCTTCCAGTTGCTCGCGCGGCACCAGTGCCGGCGATGCCCGCATCAGCACCTCCAACAGGCGGCGACAGGCGGGCTGCAGGGCGATCGGCTGCCCGCGCCGCCATACCTGGGCCGTGCTCAGGTCCAGCACCAGGTCGCAGACCTGCAATCGGGCATCGGTCGTCTGGCCGCGCGCGCGGCGAATCTGCGCATGCAGGCGCGCCTCCAGCTCGGCAAGATCGAAAGGCTTGACCAGGTAATCGTCCGCGCCGATATGCAGCGCCTCGATCTTGTCGCCCGTCTCGCCCTTCGCGGTCATCATCACTACCGGGACGTCCTTGCGCACGGTCTGGCGCAGAGTCTGAAGGAAACCTGCGCCGTCCATGCGCGGCAGCATCCAGTCGAGCACGATCGCGTCGTAGTCATTATCCGTGGCAAGCCGCAGGCCGGTGACGCCATCGGGTGCAGCATCCAGGACGTGGCCACGCGCCTCGAAGTAGGCAAACAGATTGGCCACCAGTTCGCGGTTGTCCTCGACGACGAGAAGTTTCATCGGCAGTCGGCAGCAATAGGGTTTCGGAGCAACGGTACTTTTCGCGCAAATGGATGCGCTTTGCCTGTAAACATTACCCGCAGTGTCCGGTTCACTTGATGCCCGCCGGCCGGAAAGCCAGTACGGGCTGGGATTTCGAGATGTTCATGGGTGTCCGCGATTTGAATTCCGAACTGTTCACTCGCGATGATTCCGCTTTGGACATGGTCTGTCGAGCACGCACAGACCGCAATAGCCCATCGATGCCGCCCAATCGAAACGGATGGCATCTGCGGCCAACGAGCACGCTCAGGCAAGGTCGCGCTTTTTCTGCTCGAACTCTTCCTTCTCGATCTCGCCGCGGGCGTAGCGCTCCCTGAGGATGTCCAGCGCCGTCTTCTCCCGGCTCCGCCCGGCGGACGCGCCCCATCCCCAGGTGCCCTTCACCAGCGCGACGATCCCGATGATCAGAAAAATCCAGAACAGCGACATGCCCATCATGCCGAAGCCCATCCAGCCCCAGCCGCCGTGATAATTGCCCATGTAGCCCCACATTGCCGTTCTCCTCGTCAGAAAGTTATTCGACCACGATTTTCCCCTTCATGCCGGCTTCCATGTGGCCGGGCACCAGACAGGCAAAATCGACCGTCCCCGGCCGGTCGAATTGCCAGACAATACTCCCTTGCTGGCCGGGTTTCAGCGCGACCATGTTGGGTTCGGCATGCTGCACGCCGGGCATCTGGCGCATCATCTCGGCGTGCTCCTCTAGTTCCTTCATGGAGCCGATCACCATTTCGTGCGGTATCTTGCCGGCGTTCCTGACGAGGAAGCGGATCGTTTCGCCCGCCTTGACCTTGATCCTGTCCGGTGTGAAGCGCATCGAGTCACTCAACACTATCTTAACGGTAGCGCCGACGCTGGCGGGATCGCCGGCCTGCCCCATGCGGCTGGCGTGTCCGCCGCCCGCCAGTGCCAAGCCGGGCAACAACCCGGCAATCAGAATCGAAAGTAGCTTCTTCATCATATACACCCGTCGAATTGAAGAACCGGCCCCATGCCTGGCCGCATCGTCTGCAGAAACCTGAAGCCATGCCGCGACAGCCTCGTTTCACTGCGCACCTATTTTCCGCTATGCCGACTAACGGGAAACTGACTCGCGCATTACATTTCGGTAATTTTCGCGGCCCGTTCCCGTGCCGGTGCAAAATGGCGGAGCGAGTTGCGCGGGAGATCGGGCATGAGAATTCTGGTCGTGGAAGACGAAGCCAAAACCGGGGATTACCTGAGACAGGGCTTGAGCGAGGCCGGCTACGTCGTCGACCTGGCCCGGACCGGCCATGACGGTCTGCATCTGGCTACGAGCGAGGCCTACGACCTGGCGGTGCTCGACGTGATGCTGCCCGGCATCGACGGCTGGCAGGTGCTCGCGGGCATCCGCCGGGCGGGCAAGGAAATGCCGGTGCTCTTCCTGACCGCCCGGGACGAGGTCGATGACCGGGTCAAGGGACTCGAACTCGGGGCGGACGACTATCTGGTGAAACCCTTCGCCTTTGCCGAACTGCTGGCCCGCGTCCGGTCCCTGCTGCGGCGCGGCGGCAGGCCCAAGGAGTCCGAGTGCCTGCGCGC
>JAJZPJ010000087.1 GCA_021811225.1 Pseudomonadota bacterium | reverse complement strand
GGCGCAGGAGCGCTACGTGCTGGCGATCGCGCCCGAGCGCCTGGACGAATTCCGCGCCCTGTGCGAGCGCGAGCGCTGCCCGTTCGCGGTGCTGGGCAGCGCCACCGACGACGGCCGCCTGGTGGTCCATGACCGGCACTTCGGCAACGACGCGGTGGCCATGCCGCTCGAAATGCTGCTCGGGCGCGCGCCGCGGCTGCAGCGCACCGCCACGCACGCGGCGAGCACCCTGCCGGCGCTGGATCTGCAGCAGATCGACGTCACGGAGGCGGCGTTCCGGGTGCTGCGTCTGCCCAGCGTCGCGTCCAAGAATTTCCTGATCACCATCGGCGATCGCAGCGTCGGCGGCATGAGCGCGCGCGACCAGATGGTCGGGCCGTGGCAGGTGCCGGTGGCCGATTGCGCGGTGACCGCGATGGGCTTTCACACGAATCTCGGCGAAGCCTTCGCCATCGGCGAGCGCACGCCGCTGGCCCTGGTCGATGCGCCCGCCGCCGGGCGCATGGCGGTGGGCGAGGCGCTGACCAATCTGGCGGCGGCCGCGGTCGATCTCGCCTCGGTCAAGCTCTCGGCCAACTGGATGGCGGCCGCCGGCCACGGCGAGGGCACGGAGGACGCGGCGCTGTTCGACACGGTGCGCGCGGTGGCGCTGGAGTTCTGCCCGCAACTGGGGCTGGCGATCCCGGTGGGCAAGGATTCGCTGTCGATGAAGACCACCTGGACCGAGGGCGGACTGACCAAGCGCGTGGTCGCGCCGCTGTCCCTGATCATCACCGCCTTCGCCCCCTGCCTCGATGCGCGCCGCACCCTGACGCCCCAGCTCGTCACCGACGCTGGCGAGACCGAACTGATCCTGCTCGACCTGGGGGCGGGCCGGAACCGGCTGGGCGGCTCGGCGCTGGCGCAGGTCTATGGCGGCACCGACAACCGGGCGCCCGACGCCGACCCGCTGCTGCTGAAGCGTTTTTTTGCCGCGATCCGGAAGCTGAACGCCGAGGGCCTGATCCTCGCCTACCACGACCGCTCCGACGGCGGCCTGTTCGCCGCCGTCTGCGAGATGGCCTTCGCCGGCCATTGCGGCGTCTCGCTGAACCTCGACACGCTGTGCTTCGATCCGCTGATGAACGACGTGGACGGGCTGGAGCGCGCCCCGGAGACCGTCGAGGGCCGCTTGTTCGACCGGCTGATTGCCGCGCTGTTCAACGAGGAACTGGGCGCGGTGCTGCAGATCCGGCGCGCCGAGCGGAACCGCGTCATGGACAGCTTGCGCGCTCATGAGCTGGGCGGCGTCGCCCACTTCATCGGCGAGCCCAACGGCTCGGACGAAGTGCGCATCTGGCGCAACGCCAAGCGGGCCTTTTCTGCGCCGCGCAGCGAACTCATGCGCGCCTGGTCCGAGACCAGCTACCGGATCGCTGCCCTGCGCGACGACCCGGCCTGCGCCCAGGAGGAGTTCGATTCGTCGCTGGACGCCGCCGATCCGGGCCTCTCGCCGGTCCTCAGCTTCCGGCCGGCCACGGCGCACGTCGCGACCGGCGCGCGACCCAAGATCGCGGTGCTGCGGGAGCAGGGCGTGAACGGCCAGGTGGAGATGGCGGCGGCCTTCGAGCGCGCCGGCTTCGCTGCTCACGACGTGCATATGTCCGACCTGCAGGCGGGGCGCGTGGTGCTCACCGACTTCCACGGGCTGGCGGCGGCGGGCGGCTTCTCCTACGGCGACGTGCTGGGCGCGGGCCAGGGCTGGGCCAAGTCGATCCTGTTCAACGCCAGGCTGCGCGACCAGTTCGCCGCCTTCTTCGCGCGCGAGAACAGCTTCGCGCTGGGCGTTTGCAACGGCTGCCAGATGATGAGCCAGCTGAAGGAAATCATCCCCGGC
Organism: Pseudomonadota bacterium; assembly: GCA_021811225.1. Taxonomy (GTDB): domain Bacteria; phylum Pseudomonadota; class Gammaproteobacteria; order Burkholderiales; family Rhodocyclaceae; genus CAIYYX01. Next base: position 8,938 of record JAJZPJ010000087.1, on the reverse strand, counting down.
GCCGAGGCCTGGCCCAGTTTCCTCAGGAACCGCAGCGAACAGTTCGAGGCGAGGCTGTCCCTGGTGGACATCCCCGAGTCGCCCTCGCTGTTTCTCGCCGGCATGGGCGGCTCGCGCCTGCCGGTGGTGGTCTCCCACGGCGAGGGCCGCGCCGAGTTCGCCTCCGGCGCCAAACCGGTGACGGCGCTGCGCTATGTCGACAACCGCGGCAACGTGACGATGCGCTATCCGGCCAACCCCAACGGCTCCGCCGACGGCGTGGCCGGCGTCACCACCGCCGACGGCCGCTTCACCGTCATGATGCCGCATCCCGAGCGCGTCTTCCGCAGCCTGCAGATGTCCTGGCATCCGCAGGACTGGGGCGAGGAGTCGCCGTGGCTCTCGATGTTCGCCAACGCGCGAAAATGGCTTGAATAGCGGGAGCGCCGCAACGAAAAACGGGAGCCGAGGCTCCCGTTTCTTCTATCGAGGCCCGCAGACCGGGCCTTCGTCGGTTCAATCGACCTTGGCCTTGTTGCGCAAGTCGAGCACGTGTTTCTCCACCATCTGCTGCTGCAGGCGCTGCACCAGCTTGGGCTTGGCTTCCGCGAGCGAGGGCAGCTTCAGTTCGCGGGTGTCTTCGAGCATGATGACGTGGTAGCCGAAGTCGGTCTTCACCGGAGTCTCGGTGAAGTGGCCCTTCTTCAATTTGACCAGGGCATCGGCGAAAGGCTTCACGTAGCTCGACGGTGCCGCCCAGCCGAGTTCGCCGCCGCGATCCTTGGAGCCGGGATCCTTGGACAGTTTGGCGAGGTCGGCGAATTTTTCGCCCTTATTGAGCTTGGCGATGATGTCCTTGGCCTCGGCTTCGGTTCCGACCAGAATGTGGCGGGCCTTGTACTCCTTGTCGCCCAGTTGGGCCTTGATCGCCGCGTATTCCTTCTTGATCGCGTCCTCGCTGATCGGATGGGTCTTCACGTAGTTCTGCATGTAGGCGTTGATCAGCACGCTTTGCCGCGCCAGTTCCATTTCGCCCCGGACCAGCGGATTCTTGTCGAAGCCCTTCTTGACGGCTTCCTGGGCGAGGACTTCGCGCCGGATCAGTTCCTCGCGTACCGCCTTTTGCAGTTCCGGCGTGTCGGCCTGACCTTGTGCGGTCTGGGCGGCAATCAGTGCGTCGGCGCGACTTTTGGGAATGGCCTTGCCATTTACCGTGGCAATGGTCTTGCCACTATCCTCCTTGGCGAAAGCGGGGGCCATGACCAGAACTGCGGCCAGCGCAACGAGGGAGGAGCGGATCAGAAAGCGGTTCATCAGTCTTTCCTTGCAGGTTGGGTCGGGTTGGTTGTGCAGTCATGCGCGTGACATAGAAAACCGTTTCTTCAGCGCCACGCGCATCATACACCAAGCGATGTGGAAATGTATTCGCGTCTGCGCCGCAGGCCTGGTGCCTGGCGGGCAGCGGCAGCGACTGAGCCGGAGTGCCGGTCCTCGGCATTGATCATCGCGGTCCGTGAGCGCTACCGCCGATGTTCGAGACGAGGATGCCGGCGCTCATGTCCGCGCTTGTCTCTCCTTGAGCATCGCATCGACCTCTTCGCGGCTGATCACCATGGTCTTGTCGGCGTTCGTTTCCACGTAGCGTCGCGGCGCCGCCGGCGCGGGTTTGGCTCGCTTCCGCTCGCGCCGCAGGACGATCAGCAGCACGGTGACTATGACCCCCGCCAACAGGGCTGCCGAGACGAAGACGATCTGAGCAAACATGAGCTCATCCAGAATGGTTGAACGGCGCAATCGAACGATTCGAACGATCCTGAACGACCGGTATCGTTCCTGGCTCCTGCTCTCGCCCGGGCATAATACCCCGCCCGCCGGCCTTTTCCTACGACGCCGCTCAGCCCTCTTCGGGCGTTCTGGCGACGATGCTAAGCGCGTGGATCTCCCGCTTCATCATGGCGCCGAGGGCGTCGTATACCAGGCGATGACGGGCGAGGGTGGGCAAGCCGGCGAACAGCGGCGAGACGATGCTCATGCGGTAGTGGCCGCCGCCGCTGGCGGCGCCGGCGTGGCCGGCGTGCTTGGCGCTGTCGTCCGCGATCTCGAGCTGCTGCGGCGAGAGGACGGCGAGCCGTTCGCGCATCCGGGAGATGACCGTCACTGCGGATAGACCTGCTTGAAGGGCCGTACCGAGGTGCGGACATACACGCCTTCGGTGACGTAGGGGTCCGCCGCCAGCCAGTCCTGGGCCGCTGCCAGCGAGGCGAATTCGGCGATGATCAGGCTGCCGAAGAAGCCGGCCGGGCCGGGATCCTGCGCGTCGATCGCCGGCATCGGTCCGGCCAGCACCAGGCGTCCCTCGGACTGCAGCTGGTCGAGCCTGGCGCGGTGCGCAGCGCGCACCGTCAGGCGCTTTGCCAGGCCGTCGGGCGCGTCTTCGCCGAACAGGATGTAGCGCATCACGGCTTCTCCTCGAGATATTTCGACAGGAACATGCCCTGGATCACGACGAAGGCCAGCATCAGCCCCATGCTGCCGAACAGCTTGAAATTCACCCAGACCTCGGTGGATAGGTGGAAGGCGAAGGCGATCAGCAGGTTGAGTATGCCCATCAGCGCGAAGAAGCCGACCCAGGCGAGATTGAGCCGGCGCCAGACCGGTTCGGGCAAGCGCATCTGGGCTTCGAGCATGTTGCGGATCAGGTTCTTGTTCATCAGGCGCTCGGAGACCAGGAGCGCCGCAGCGAACGCCCAATAGAGCACCGTCGGCTTCCACTTGATGAAGACCTCGTCGTGGAGAATCAGGGTCAGGCCGCCGAAGAACACCACCAGGAAGAGGCTCAGCCAGAGCATCTTGTCGACCCGACCGTGGCGCAGCCGGACCCAGCCGATCTGCAGGGCGGTGGCGAGTATGACCACCAGCGTGGCGACCATGATCGGTCCTTGCTTGACCGCGATCCCGGCGCCCAGACCGACCACGCCGAGTACCTGGCTGACCAGGCTGGCGGCGGCCTGGGCGTGGGCTTCCGAAATCTTGAAGGCGGCGAAGAAGAGCGCGACGGGCAACAGGTCGAAGAAGAATTTCATGGGCAGATTATACGTGATGCCTCGCCGCCGAAGCCGGTCGCGGAACGGAGGCTATTCGGAAGGTTCCAGCTTCAGCGAAGCCGAGTTGATGCAGTAGCGCAGGCCGCCGGGGGCCGGGCCGTCGGGGAACAGATGCCCCAGGTGGGCGCCGCACTGGCCGCATATCACCTCGGTGCGGACCATGCCGTGACTGGTGTCGGGGGCCTCGATGATGTCGCCGGCGGGCTCGGTGAAGCTCGGCCAGCCGCAGCCGGAATCGTACTTTCCGGACGAATCGAACAGCGGCGCGTCGCAGCAGATGCAGCGGAACACGCCTCGATCGTGGCAGTCCCAGTATTGGCCGCTGAAGGCCGGCTCGGTGCCCTTCTCGCGGGTGATGCGATACTGCTCCGGCGAGAGCTGGGCGCGCCATTGGTCGTCGGTTTTTTTCAGGGACAAGTGCTTCTCCTGGTTCTCCAAGCGGTTCTTCGGCGGAGGTGGGGACGTATAATCCGGCGAATGAAGATTCTCTCAGAGTCCGCGCTCGGCGTTAAGTTCATTTTCCTCGCCGGCTGCGCCGGGGCCGCCTGATGCGCGTCGCCGTGCTCGGCGCCGGGGTGGTCGGCGTCACCGCCGCGTGGTATCTGGCCGAGGCCGGCCACGAAGTGGTGGTGGTCGATCGTCAGCCGGCCGCGGCGCAGGAGACCAGCTTCGCCAACGGCGGCCAGATCTCGGTCAGCCACGCCGAGCCCTGGGCCGGCCCGAGCGCGCCGCTGAAAATCATCAAATGGCTGGGTCGCGAGAATGCGCCGTTGCTCTGGCGCCTGCGCGCCGATTCCCGGCAATGGGCGTGGGGTCTGTCCTTTCTGCGCCAATGCACGGCGGCGCGCATGCACGCCAACATCGTCGCCATCCTGCGCCTGGCGCTCTACAGCCGCGCCGCCTTGCAGGCGCTGAGGCAGGACACCGGCATCGCCTACGAAGCGCAGCAGCGCGGCATCCTGCACATCTATTCCGACGCGGCGGAGTTCGCCCACGCCATTCCCCAGGCGGCGCTGATGCGCGAATACGGCTGCGAGCGGGTGGTCAAGAGTGCCGCCGAGTGCCTCGAGATCGAACCGGCCTTGGCCCAGAGCAGGGTCGAGCTGGTCGGCGGCACCTATACCGCCAGCGACGAGTCGGGCGACGCCTGCCAATTCACCCAGGAATTGGCCGGGCGCTGCGCCGGGCGCGGCGTCGAGTTCCGCTATGGCCTCGCTATCGAGGCGCTGCCGGCGGCGAGCGGCCGCATCGCCGGGGTTCGATTAGCCGGCGGCCAGACGCTCCGGGCCGATGCCTACGTCGCCTGTCTGGGCAGTTACACGCCGCTGCTGCTGCGACCGTTGGGGCTCAGCCTGCCGGTGTATCCGGCCAAGGGTTATTCCGCGACCATCCCGCTCGCTGCCGACAGCGTGGCGCCCTTCGTCAGCCTCACCGACGACCAGCACAAACTGGTGTTCTCGCGCCTGGGCCAGCGGCTGCGCATCGCCGGCACGGCGGAGTTCGCCGGCTACGATACCGGCTTGAACGAGGCGCGCTGCCAGGCCTTGCTGACCCGCGCCCTGACGCTGTTTCCGCACGCCGGACGGCGTCACGAGGTGGAGTTCTGGGCCGGCCTGCGCCCGGCGACGCCGAGCAACGTGCCGCTGATCGGTGCCACCCGTTACCGCAACCTGTTCGTCGACACCGGCCACGGCACGCTCGGCTGGACCATGGCCTGCGGCTCCGGGCGGCTCATCGCCGACCTGGTCTCGGGCCGGGCGCCGGAGATCGATGCCCGGGACTACCGGCCGCGCTGATTTGCCCCGGCCCTGGCGGCGACCGCCAGATAGCCGCGCACCTGCGCACCCAGTTCGATCCTGATCAGCGTCGGCGCGATGCTGCGGACCGCGAAGCCGCCGGCTGCCAGCGCCGCTTCGAGATAGGCCTCGCCGTGACCATAACGGCCGTTGGGCTTGATGCCGTAGCCGGATTCTCCCGCCGAAGCCGGCGGCGCCTCGACCGTGAACAGCAGCCATCCGGCCGCCCGCAGGCTGCCGTGGGCGGCTGCGAGCACTGGTTCCAGGGCGCCGAAATAGATCAGCGCGTCGGCGATCACGATCAGATCGAAGGCGCCGCTGTGCTTGGCGAGGTAGGCTTCGAGTTCCGCCTTCACCAGCTCGTCATAAATGCCTCTGCGTTCGGCCAGCGCCAGCATCCTGGACGACAGGTCCACGCCGGTCAGGCGGCTCGCGTGAGGGACGAGTTCCGGGCCGCACAGGCCGGTGCCGCAGCCGGCATCCAGGATCGCGAATCTGCGTCCGGGCGGCAGCAGGTCGGACAGGGTTCGGGCCAGCAAGGTCGGCACGTGGTAGGACAGGCCCGCCAGCTGTTCGTCGAAGCGATCGGCGAACTCGTCGAAAGCCTGCTCGACATAGGCGTCGGCGGCGCGGGGCGGGACGTCCTGGCCGGAGCAGGCGGCGAGCATGTGCCGGGCGATCGGGTTGTCGGGTTCCTCGGCCAGCCACCGCCGATAGGTCATCGCCGCCCGATCGATCATGCCCAGGGTGTAATAGGCGATGCCCAGCATCTTTTTCGGCTTGCCCTCGACCGGGCCCTCGACGTAAGCCCGGCAAAGGTATTCGGCGGCTTCGTTGGGTTCGCCGTGGGCGGAGAGCAGCCGGCCGAGATTGTCGAGGGCGGCGACGAAATGCGGATCGATCGCGATCGCCTGCCGGTAGGAATGCCCCGCCTCGTCGTACTGCGCCCGGGCCTCCAGGACGGCGCCGAGATTGTTCCAGAGGCTGGCGTCATTGCGCTGCAGTTCGATGGCGCGCAGGAATGCCGCCGTCGCTTCTTCCAGCGCACCGCGTTGGAAGAGCATGTTGCCCAGATCGTTGTACCAGTCGGCCCTCTCCGGCCGGAGTTCCGTCGCCCGCCCGAGCAGGCCGATGGCGTCGTCGCTGCGGCCGCGCTGATGCAGCAGGAGGCCGAGCAGATGCAGCGTCTCCGGGTGGTCGGGCGCGGCAGACAAGAGCCGGCGATAGCCCTGCTCGGCCTCGGCCAGGTCGCCCCGGGCGTGGGCCGCGACGGCCATGTTCAATGCTTCGGCCGGCGCGGGTGAGGTGTTCTCCGCCATGGCCGGACGCCGCTTCAGTGCAGGTGCCGCGACACCGAGGTCTCCTGCTCCTCGGGCATTTCGGCATGCACCGACTCTCCTTCCGGATTGGGATAGAGCGGGGCGCCGCAGTCGTCGCAGTATTCGAGCGGCAGGCGGTGGTCGAGGACGGCGACGTCGGCGACGCCGATTTCGCGCAGCACCGCCTCGATCTGGGCGGCGATCTCGCTGCTCTCGTCCTCGCCGTCGAGCAGCGGCCACACCGCGCCATGGACCATTTCGCCGGAGGCCTTGAGCTGGAAGCCGATGCGGTACTCCTCCAGCTGCCGGTCATGGTAGGGCGCGATCACGGTTCTGAGCGCCGTCGGCGTCAGGTTCAGCGTGGTGCATAGGAAGGCGACCGATGCGCGCAGGGAGTAGGGACGCGAGAGGTGGTCGGATTCGCGGCAGCCGGCGTGGTAGGACTGCGGCAGCAGGAGTTCGCTGGCGCAGCCGGGCAAGAGCGGCCGCAAGGCTTCGCCGCCCTGGGCGCGCCATTCCCGCAACGCCGTCTCGCGCTCGCCGTCCTCTTCCTGCCAACGGAACAGTGCGCTGCCGGCCGGCGCCGCGATCACGCCGATCAGGTAGCGCGTGTCCGAGAGAAAGCTCGCGGTCTCGGCCATCTGGACGGGGTCGATGTGCAGATCGCGGCCGTGCAGCGCAGCCTTGGCCAGCTTTTCGGTGAGGGCTGCGGTGTCGCTGTAGCTCTGCGGCAACTGGTCCGGGCTGTAGAGATAATCCGCCAGGCCGAGGCGGACATCGCGCGCCAGCACGTGCGCCTGCAACTGCACCCGGGCGTTGGCGAGCACGGCGGCATTGATGCTGCCCGAGGGGATGGCGAAGCGCGACCAGGCCAGCAGGGGCGCGACGAACAGCAGCCGGTCCTGCTCGCCGTCGGGACGGGTCTCGCTGCCCGCTTCGATCAGGTCGGCCAGCGCGTCGTAAGCGCGGTCCTGGTTGCCGTAGAGCTGGTCGAGGGCGGCGCTCAGCGCAGCTTCGTCGCGGCCCTTGAGCAGGCGATTGATCAGGGCGAACAGGCGGGTCTCCCAGAAACCGTCTTCGAGGCGGCTGTTGGATTGTGCGAGGCCGGTGGCCAGGCGGATCAACTGCTCGGTGTCGGGCGTGAGCTTGGCACGGCGGGAGGGGCGTAAGCGTTTCATGGCGGCCGTGATTGTTTCGGAACGGGTGATTTTAGCAGGCAGCGGTACCGCGAATAATAATAGCGCGTGGCGTCACGCCGGTTTGTTACCATCCGCTATTCCTTTGCTGCCGACCATCGACATGCCCGGACACCTCGAGCCCACCGCTGACTCAGCCGCTGCGGCGCCTGCCGGCCGCGAACCCGACTTTGCCGTTCGCGGCGAGTATATCCAGCTCGATCATCTGCTCAAGGCCGCCGGTCTGGTTTCCTCCGGCGGTGCCGCTCATGCCGAGGTCGATCAGGGCCGGGTGCGGGTGGACGGCAAGCCGGAGAGCCGCAAGCGCGCCAAATTGCGTCCCGGACAGCGGGTGGATTACGACGGCAAGAGCATACTGCTGGTGCCCGCAGTCGGCACCGGGAAAACTTAGCGGCAAGCCAGTCAGGTACCCGGACGCGTGGTCAGGGCTAGGCGCCCAGGCGCTGACGCGCCGCCCTTTCCATCTGCTCTTTCTCGGCGAGCACCTTGTTCGCGTAGTTCTGATCCGGATCGTCGCGATAGCCGGCGAACTGCTGCAGACCCGGGATCAGCCCGCCCATGCGCCGGATCGATTCGCGCAGCACCTGGGCGCCGACCTCGACATTGACCTCGGGATCGAACAGCGACAGATTGCCGTAACCTTCCGGCAATTTGTCCTGATGCCAGCGGGGCATCACCTGCATCAGACCCTGTGCGCCGACCACGCTTTCGGCGAAGGGGTTGAAGCGCGATTCGATGGCGATGACCGCGACGATCAGCAGCGGATCGAGGTTCATCTGCCGCCCGGCGGTCTGCGCGGCGAGGAAGACCGGATCGAGCGCTTGGGCCGAGACGCGATAGCGGCGCGAGGCGAAAGCCAGCGCGGCGCGCATCTCCGGCGTCAGCGTCGCATCGCTGGCGGGTTCGGCGGAGAGCGCGAGCTTGAGCGCAGCATTGCCCTGTCCGGCTTGCGTCTGTCCGGAGGGTAGTTGCAGGGACTTCAGCGCATCGAGGGCGGTGGGATTTTTTGCCAGCAGCGCTGCCAGCGCCAGACCGAGGATGAGGCCCGAGGCCATCAGGCCGCCTTGCATGAAGTTCAGGATAAACTCGGTCTTTCGTGATATCCATTTCCTGAGCAGGATCGCTTGGGACATGTGTTCTCCTTCTCGATCGGTTCCACGCACGGACCCCTCCACGGGCTTGCCGGAGGGCAGAAGCGAAGCGCTGCCTCGCTGCGTGAATAACGGTTCCAGACCACTGCGACCGTACCGGCGGCTGCCATCGACGCCCCCTTCAAACAGTCATCGAGCGGCTGTCCAGCCTGTCTGTTGCCCGGCGGTTGGTGCAGTATGTTGCAACGCCACAATTAAACATTATATTGATTATATTGGTAATTGTCCAGTCCGCCGCCGGACCCCGGGTAAACCCGGCGGCGGCTTGGCCTCAGACCAGCCCGTCTAACGCTTGAACGCCGACCAGATCGCCGACGGCGACATTGCCGCGCTCGTGCTCCAGAACGATCAGACAATTGGCCTCCGACATCGAGCGCAGAATGCCCGATCCCT
>JAJZPJ010000001.1 GCA_021811225.1 Pseudomonadota bacterium | reverse complement strand
GCATGACGAGACTGCTATGGATAGGAGGCGAATTCTACCATGGCGAGCCCCGTCACCGCCGCTGCCGGCGCACCCTCACGGCCTCAATCGGCCTGTTTGCGCAGGAAGGCGGGGATGTCGTACTTGTCCACGCCGCTGGCGGTCATGGCGTCGACCGCGGCGTTGCGCGCGCCGCTGCGCCCGGACTGGAACACCGCCGGCAGGCCGAGATCCAAGCTGCCGGAGACCGCATCGAAGCTCCGGTCGTCGGTGCCGGTGCGCAGGCTGGGCACGACGCTGATCGACGGTTTCGCCTGCGGCTTGGCGATGGCGCCGCCCAGGCCGGTGGCGACGACGGTGACGCGCAACTGGTCTTCCATGCTCTCCTCGAACACCGTGCCGAAGATGATCGTGGCGTCGGGCGCGGCGTAGTTGCGGATGGTGTTCATCACGTCCTTGACCTCGCGCATGCCGAGCGAGCCGCTGGCGGTGATATTGACCAGCACGCCGCGCGCGCCGGACAGTTCGATGCCCTCCAGCAACGGGCTGGCGACCGCCTGTTCGGCCGCGATGCGGGCGCGATCGACGCCGGCGGCGCTGGCCGAACCCATCATCGCCTTGCCCATTTCGCCCATCACGGTGCGCACGTCCTCGAAGTCGACGTTGACCAGGCCGGGGACATTGATGATTTCGGCGATGCCGCCGACGGCGTTCTTGAGCACGTTGTCGGCCGACTTGAAGGCGTCGAGCATGCTCACCTCGTCGCCCAGCACCTCCATCAGCTTCTCGTTCAGGATGACGATCAGCGAATCGACGTGCTGGGCGAGTTCGGCCAGCCCCTGTTCGGCCAGGCTCATGCGCCGGCCCTCGTACTCGAAGGGCTTGGTGACCACCGCCACGGTGAGTATCCCCAGCTCGCGCGCCACCTCCGCGACGATCGGCGCCGCACCGGTGCCGGTGCCGCCGCCCATGCCGGCGGTGATGAACACCATGTGGGCGCCGGTGAGCGCCTCGGCGATCCGTTCGCGATCGGCCGTCGCATGCTCGCGCGCCTTCTCCGGCTTGCCGCCGGCGCCCAGGCCCGGGCCGAACTGCAGCTTGACCCCGGCAGAACTCTTCTTCAGCGCCTGGCCGTCGGTGTTGGCGCAGATGAACTCGACGCCCTGCACGCCCTCCCGGATCATGTGCTCGACGGCGTTGCCGCCGGCCCCGCCGACGCCGATGACCTTGATGACGGTCGGGCTCGGATCCTTGTCTACGATTTCAAACATGCTCGCCTCCTTCTGGAAAATCAAAAATTCTTCACGAACCAGGAACGCATCCGCGCCATTACCTGCTTGAAACTCTGGGTACCCTGCACCTTGAGCCCGCGCTTCTTCTGCGCCATGCCTTCCAGCATCAGGCCCATGACCGTCGAATAGCGCGGATTGCGCACGATGTCGCGCAGATTGCCGTCGTAATGCGGCATGCCGAGCTTGACCGTGTTGTGGAACAGCTCCTCGCCCAGCTGGACCATGCCGGGCATCGCCGCGGCCCCGCCGGTGATCACGACGCCGGCGCGCAGCAGGCGCTCGTAGCCGCACTTCTTCAGCTCGTCCTGCACCTTCTGGAAGATCTCCTCGACGCGCGGCTGGATCACCCCGGCCAGGGTCTGGCGCGACAGCTGGGTCGCCGGCCGGTCGCCGACGCCGGGCACCTCGATCATCTCCTCGGCATCGGCCAGCTGCTGCAGCGCCACGCCATAGCGGATCTTGATTTCCTCGGCGTCCTGGGTCGAGGTGCGCAGCGCGATGGCGATGTCGTTGGTGATCTGGTCGCCGGCGATGGCGATCACCGCCGTATGGCGGATCGCGCCCTGGCTGAACACCGCGATGTCGGTGGTGCCGCCGCCGATGTCCACCAGGCAGACGCCGACGTCGGTCTCGTCGTCGGTGAGCACGGCGTGGCCGGAGGCCAGGGGCTGGAGCACCAGATCGACCACTTCGAGGCCGCAGCGATGGACGCACTTGACGATGTTCTGCACCGAGGTGACCGCGCCGGTGACGATATGCACCCGCACCTCGAGCCGCTTGGCGTCCATGCCGATCGGCTCCTTGACGCCGTCTTGGCCATCGACGATGAATTCCTGGACCAGGGTGTGCAGGATCTGGTCGTCGGCCGAGATCGGCGTCGCGTTGGCGGCTTCGATGGCGCGCTCGACGTCGAGCTGCGCCACCTCCTTCTCGCGCACCACCGCCATGCCGTTGGAGTCCTTGCTCTTGATGTGGCTGCCGGCGATGCCGGTGTACACCTCGGTCACCTTGCAGTCGGCCATCAGCTCGACTTCCTGGACCGCACGCGAGATGGCATTGACCGTCGCCTCGATGTTGACCACCACGCCCTTCTTCAGGCCGCGCGACTCCTGGCTGCCGATGCCCAGGATAGCCAACTGTCCTTCCGCGGTCAGCTCGCCGACGACGGCGAAGATCTTCGACGTGCCGATGTCGAGCCCGACGATCAGGTCCTTGGTTTCCTTGCTCATAGGGCTAGGGGGATGGAGAATAGCTTAGTCATGCATTGCCTTTGTCGTTTTGGGGCGTACCCGGCTGCAGCGCGAAGCCGTTCGGGTAGCGCATGTCGATGACGCTGATCGGGGTTTTGATGCGCCGCTGGACCTCGGCGTAGGTGTCGACGAAGCGATTGACCCGCTCCTCGATCGGATGCTTGGCGTGGTCGCGACCGAGTTCCAGGGTCAGGCCGTCGTCCAGGCGCAATTGCCAGGACTGGCGCGGCGACAGCGCCACCAGCCGCAGCGTGCGGTGCAGCGGCGAGAGCATGGTCGAGAATTCGCGGTAGCGCGACAGCACCTCCGCCGAGCTGTCCTGGGGCCCGGCCAGGAGCGGCAGCGCCGCCTGATCCGGTTCTTTCGGCGCGCTAAAGAGCTCGCCCTGCTCATTGACCAGATCGGGCTCGCCCAGGCCGTGCTGCCAGCGCGCGGCGGCGACCTGTTCCTCGATCTTCAATTCGATGCCGTCGGGCCAAAGGCGCTGCACCGAAGCGCGGCGGACCCAGGCCATATTCTCCAGCGCGGCGCGCACCTTATCGAGATTGACGGTGAAGAAATTGCCGGAGAGCGAACGCCCGGCGGCGTCCGCGATCTCGCCCGGCGTCACCTTGACCAGCGCCTTGGCCACCACCACCTCGCGCAGCGGAAAAAACGGCAGGCGGGTGCTCTCCAGCAGCGCGGCATAGATCAGCATCGCGCCGGCCAGGAACAGCAGCAGATCGGCGACCAGGTTCACCAGTTGCGGCCGGTCCCAGAGGCCCTCGCCCGACGGACGCGCCGCGGCCCTGGCCTGGCGGCTCGCCTTGAGGTTCTTGCGCCCGACGCTGCCGAATTTAGCCAAGCCGCGCGCCCTCCAGGATCTGCAGCACCAGATCGTCGAAAGCGATGCCGGCGGCACGCGCCGCCATCGGCACCAGCGAGTGGCCGGTCATGCCCGGCACGGTGTTCATTTCGAGCAGGAAGAAACCGCCGTCCGGCTGCACGATCAGGTCGGCGCGCCCCCAGCCGCGACAACCGAGCACCTGGAACGCCGAGAGACAGGCGCGGTCGATCTTCGCCGCGAGCGCCGGCTCCAGCACGGCGGGACAGCGATAGCGCACCGCGTCGGTGAAATATTTGTTCTGATAATCGTAGGCGCCCGAGGGCGCCTCGATATGCACCAGCGGCAGAACCCGCTGCCCCAGAACCGCCGCGGTCATTTCCTGTCCCGCGATGAACTCCTCGGCCAGCACCAGCGGATCGAGCGCCGCGGCAGCGGCATAGGCGGGCGCCAGCGCAGCCACCGTCTCGACCTTGGTGACGCCGATCGAGGACCCCTCGCGCGCCGGCTTGACGATCAAGGGCAGGCCCAGTTGCGGCGCGACGAGGGCAAGGTCGCTGTGCTCGTCGAGCAGCTGGTAGCGGGGCGTGGGCAGCCCGACCGCGGCCCAGACCAGCTTGGTGCGCCATTTGTCCATCGCCAGGGCGGAGGCCAGCACGCCGCTGCCGGTATAGGGGATGCCCAGGGTTTCGAGCGCACCCTGGACCGTGCCGTCCTCGCCGTAGCGTCCGTGCAGGGCGATGAAGACGCGCTCAAAACCCTGCGCCTTCAGCTGCCAGAGTTCGCTCTGCGCCGGATCGAAGGCGTGGGCATCGACACCCGCACGCTGCAATGCCGCCAACACGGCGCCGCCCGAGAGCAGGGAAATCTCCCGCTCGGCGGAGGATCCGCCCATCAAAACCGCCACCTTGCCGAAGTCCCCGGCCATCACGCGCTCACTCCCACGATCCGCACCTCGCGCTGCAGTTCCACACCGAACTTTTCCCCTACCCGAGCCTGGACTTGGCCGATTAGCATTTCTATCTCAGCCGCCGTCGCTTCGCCGTCCGGATTAACGATGAAATTGCTGTGCATTTCCGAGACTTGCGCGCCGCCGAGGGTGAGACCCTTGAGACCGGTCGCCTCGATCAGGCGGGCGGCGTGATCCTCGGGCGGATTGCGGAACACCGAACCGGCATTGGGCAGCGCCAGCGGCTGGCTGGCGACGCGCCGCGCCAGCAGGTCGCGGATGCGCGTGCGCGAGATCCGGCCGTCGCCGGCCGGAAAGCGCAGCCAGGCGGCGGCGAACCATTCGTCGCAAGCCTCCAGCAGGCCGACGTGGCGATAGCCGACGGCGAAGTCGGCCGCAGGCCGCGTGATCAATTCGCCGCGGCGATCCATCATCAGGACCCGCTCGACGAACTGCCAGGTCTCCCCGCCGTAGCAGCCGGCGTTCATCGCCAGCGCGCCGCCGACCGTGCCGGGCACGCCGGCCAGGAATTCCGCGCCGCCGAGGTCGTGGTTGGCGGCGAAGCGCGCGAGCTTGGGACTGGCCACGCCGGCTTCGGCATAGATCAGGCCGGACGGCGGCTCCAGCCGCAGCGTCTTCAGGGCGCCGTGGGTGAACACCACGGTGCCGTCGAAACCGCCGTCGCGCACCAGCAGATTGCTGCCCAGGCCGACGAACAACAGCGGCTCGTCGTGGCGCAGGCCGCGCAGGAAGGCGGACAGGTCGGCCAGATCGGCGGGAAAATAGGCGCGCGCCACCGGCCCGCCGGCGCGCCAGGAAACGTGCCGCGCCATCGGCTCGTCCCGGCGCAATTCTCCGCGCAAGGTGCTGGCGGCGCCCATCAGCTCGCACCGCCTTTTTGCAGCTTCCCGGGCACGGCGCCGATCGAGCCCGCGCCCATGGTGATCACCACGTCGCCGTCGCGGGCGGCGTCCATGATCGCGCCGGGCATGTCGTTGATGTCATCGACGAACCTCGGCTCTATCCTCCCGGCGACGCGGATCGCGCGCAGCAGCGAGCGGCTGTCGGCGGCGACGATCGGCGCCTCGCCGGCGGCATAGACTTCGGCCAGCAACAGGCCATCGACGCCGGAGAGCACCTTGACGAAGTCCTCGAAACAGTCGCGCGTGCGCGTGAACCGGTGCGGCTGGAAAGCCAGCACCAGTCGCCGTCCGGGGAAGGCGCCGCGCGCCGCGGCGAGCGTCGCCTGCATCTCGGCGGGGTGATGGCCGTAGTCGTCGATCAGGGTGAAGCTGCCGCCGCCGGCCAGAGGAATCTCGCCGTAGCGCTGGAAGCGCCGGCCGACGCCCTTGAATTCGGCCAGCGCGCGGACGATGGCCTCGTCGGCCACGCCCACCTCGGTGGCCACGGCGATCGCCGCCAGCGCATTCAGAACGTTGTGCCTGCCCGGCAGGTTCACCGTGACCGGGAAGCGGCTGATGCTGCCGTTCTCGCGCACGCAATCGAAGCGCATCTGGCCGCCCGTGGCCACGACGTTCTCGGCGCGGACGTTGGCCTGGGCGTCGAGACCGTAGCGCACGATCTGCTTCGACACCCGCGGCATGATCTCGCGCAGGTTGGCGTCGTCGGCGCAGAGCACGGCGACGCCGTAGAAGGGCAGGTGCTGGAGGAAGTCGACGAAGGCCTGCTTCAAGCGGTTGAAGTCGTGACCGTAGGTCTCCATGTGGTCGGCGTCGATGTTGGTGACCACCGCGATCACCGGCTGCAGATGGAGGAAGGAGGCGTCGGATTCGTCGGCCTCGGCGACCAGGAATTCGCCGTGACCGAGCCGCGCGTTGGCCCCGGCCGAGTTCAGGCGGCCGCCGATGACGAAGGTCGGGTCGAGACCGCCCTCGGCCAGGACGCTGGCGATCAGGCTGGTGGTCGTGGTCTTGCCGTGGGTGCCGGCCACCGCGATGCCCTGCTTCAGGCGCATCAGCTCGGCCAGCATCAGGGCGCGCGGCACCACGGGGATCAGCGCTTCGCGCGCGGCGACGACTTCCGGGTTGTCGGCGCGGACCGCGGTGGACACCACCACGGCGTCGGCGCCGGCGATGTTGGCGGCGGAATGTCCCAAGGCGATGGCGATGCCCAGTTTCGCCAGGCGCCGGGTCGCGGCGCTGTCGGCCAGGTCGGAGCCGCTCACCCGATAGCCCTGGTTTGCCAGCACCTCGGCGATGCCGCTCATGCCCGAGCCGCCGATACCTACAAAGTGGATATGTTGGATCTTATGCTTCATCGCCGACCTCTCGTTTGGCCAACACCATGCAGGCCCAGGCCACGGCCGCGGTGGCTTCGGGCTTGGCCAGGGCGCGCGCCTTCTCGGCCATCTGCAGCAGTTGCGCGCGCGTCAGATTGCGCATCAGCGAGAGCCGCTCCGGCGTCAGTTCCGCCTGCGGCAGCAGGATGGCGGCGCCGGCATTGGCCAGAAAGCGGGCGTTGCCGCTCTGGTGATCGTCCACCGCGTGCGGAAAGGGGATCAGGATGCTGGCGACGCCGGCGGCCGCCAGCTCGGCGACGGTGAGCGCACCGGCGCGGCAGACCACCAGGTCGGCCCAGGCGTAGGCGCCGGCCATGTCCTCGATGAAGGCGACGCACTCGGCCTTGACCCCCGCCGCTCCATAGCTCTGCTTCAGCGCTTCGAGGTGCCTCTCGCCCGACTGGTGCACGACCTGCGGCCGCGCTTCCTCGGGCAGCAGCGCCAGCGCTCGCGGCACGGTCTCGTTCAGCGCCGTGGCGCCCAAGCTGCCGCCCAGCACCAGCAGACGCAGCGGTCCGGCCCTATCCTTGAAACGCTGCGCCGGAGCGGCCAGGGCGGCGATCTCGGCGCGCAGCGGATTGCCGCACCACTCGGCCCGCCCGAGCGTGCCGGGGAAGCCGGTCAGAACGCGATTGGCGACGCGCGCCAGGACGCGGTTGGCCAAGCCCGCCACCGAATTCTGCTCATGCACCACCAGCGGCCGCCGCGTCAGCGCCGCCATCAAGCCGCCGGGGAAACTGACGAAGCCGCCCATGCCGAGCACCACGTCGGGCCGGATGCGGCTCAAGGCCCGTTGCGCCTGCCACAGGGCGGAGACCAGCTTGAACGGCAGCAGCAGTTTTCTCAGGGGGCCCTTGCCGCGCAGCGCAGCGAAGTTGAGCGGCGCCAGCTCGTAGCCGCGCGCCGGCACCAGCCGGGCCTCCATGCCCGCCGGGTTGCCGAGCCAGACCACATGCCAGCCCTGTTCGCGGACGTAGTCGGCCACCGCCAGCCCGGGAAAGATGTGTCCGCCCGTGCCGCCGGCCATGACCAATAGGGTTTTAGTCATCGCCCGATGCCTCCGATAAACTCCGTGCGGACACATCTTCGGCGTAGGCTAATGTGAGCGTAGCGAACGTTAAGCGCGTGGCGCGGCCGCAGCCAAATTTGTGTCCGCCCGTGCCTCCAGCCATGACCAATAGGGTCTTAGTCATCGCCCGATGCCTCCAGTAGGTCGGGCTTTAGCCCGACGACCATAAGCGGTCCCGTGGGACATGTCGGACTGAAGTCCGACCTACGCGGCCAAGTTAGCCTGCGCCGAAACAGATTGCTCATGCGGGCTGCCCCCGCATGAGCAATCTGTTTTCATAATCCACGCGCAGCAGGATGGCCAGCGCGATGCAGTTGACGACGATGCCGGAGCCGCCGTAGCTCATCAGCGGCAGGGTCAGGCCCTTGGTCGGCAGGAAGCCCATATTGACGCCCATGTTGATGAAGGCCTGGATGCCGATCCAGATGCCCACGCCCTGCGCCACCAGACCGGCATAGACGCGGTCCAGGGTCAGCGCCTGGCGGCCGATGACGAAGGCGCGCTGCACGATCAGCGCGAACAGACCGATCACCACGGCGACGCCGACGAAGCCGAGCTCTTCGGCGATGACCGCGAGCAGGAAGTCGGTATGCGCCTCGGGCAGATAGAACAGCTTCTCGACGCTGGCGCCCAGGCCGACGCCGAACCATTCGCCGCGGCCGAAGGCGATCAGGGCGTGGGACAACTGGTAGCCGCGGCCGAGATCGTTCTGCCAGGGATCCATGAAGCCGAAGATGCGCTCGCGGCGGTAGGGCGAGATCCAGATCAGCGCCACGAAACCGATCAGCAGCACCACCATCAGCGCAGCGAACAGCCGGATATTGATGCCGCCCAGAAACAGGATGCCCATGGCGATGCAGACGACCACCACGAAGGCGCCGAAGTCGGGCTCCTTGAGCAGCAGGCCGCCGACCAGCAGCATGACCATCGCCATCGGGAAGAAGCCGCGGCGGAACGAGTCCATGTCGGTGAGCTTGCGCGTCGTGTAATCGGCGGCATAGAGCACCACCAGGAGCTTGGTCAGCTCCGAGGGCTGGAGATTCACCGGTCCCAGCGGCAGCCAGCGGTGGGCGCCATTGACCGATCGGCCGAGGTGCGGCACCAGCACCGCCAGGAGCAACACCAGGCCGGCGACGAACAGTCCGGGGGCGATCTGCTGCCAGAGGCGCACCGGCACCTGAAAGACCACCGCGCCGACGATCAGGCCGATGCTCACGAACACCCCGTGCCGGACCAGGAAATAGGTCGACTGATAGCCGGTGAACTTGCTCGCCTCGGCGGTGGCGATCGACGCCGAATAGACCATCACCAGGCCGAACAACAGCAGAGACAGCGCCGACCAGAGCAGCCAGACGTCGATCTCCTGGGGCGCGGCGGGCATCTGGCGCATCATGCGGCCGCTCCCGCCAGAGCATTCACCGCGGCGACGAAGACCTCGGCGCGGTGGACGTAATTGCGATACATGTCGAAGCTGGCGCAGGCCGGCGAGAGCAGCACCGCGTCGCCCGGCCGGGCCGCGGCGGCAGCGGCGCGCACCGCCGCTCCCATGTCCGCGGCAGCGACGATGGGCACGCCGGCGGGTGCGATCGCCGCCGCCATCAGCGGCGCATCCCGGCCGATCAGCACCACGGCCCGGGCGTGTTGCTTGA
This sequence comes from Pseudomonadota bacterium, assembly GCA_021811225.1. Taxonomy (GTDB): domain Bacteria; phylum Pseudomonadota; class Gammaproteobacteria; order Burkholderiales; family Rhodocyclaceae; genus CAIYYX01. Next base: position 42,208 of record JAJZPJ010000001.1, on the reverse strand, counting down.
CCGCAGCGGCGAGCGGCGTGAAATCCTGACCCTTGCCCTCGCCGCCCGCGATCAGGACGATCTTGCCGCCCTCCCTCTCGCCGCCGAGTCCGGCGAGCGCCGCGACCGTGGCGCCGACGTTGGTGCCCTTGGAATCGTCGAAATAATTCACGAGACCGAGCTCGGCGATCTTCTCGACGCGGTGCGGCAGACCCTTGAAGCTCTTCAGGCCTTCGACCAGCCGGGATAGCGGCAGGCCGATGGCGTGGCACAGCGCCAAGGCCGCCAGCGCGTTGGCGGCGTTGTGCAGACCGGCGAGGGGCAGCGCCGACTGCGCCAGCAGGGTGCGTTCGCCTTGCACCAGCCAGGGCTCGCCCCCCTTCACGCGCAGGCCGAAATCCTCGCTCATTCCCGGCGCGTCGAGACCGAAGCTCACGAGCCGTCGACCGGGCAGCGCCATCCTCCGCACGTAGGCATCCTGCCGGTTCAGCGCCTGCGCGCCGCTCCCCTGGAAGATGCGCGCCTTGGCGCTGGCGTAGTCGTCGAGGTCGATGTAGCGGTCGAGGTGGTCCTCGCTGATGTTGAGCACCGTCGCCGCATCGGCGTCGAGCGAAGACGTCGTCTCCAGCTGGAAGCTCGACAGTTCCAGCACCCACACGTCGGGCAGGCGGCCCTCGTCCAGACGCGCCATCAGCGCGGTGAGCGCCGAGGGCGAGATGTTGCCGGCGGCCTCCGCGTCCCGGCCCGCGGCGCGGCACAGGTGCGCGGTCAGCGCCGTGGTCGTGGTCTTGCCGTTGGTGCCGGTGATCGCGATCACCCGGCTTTGTCCCTGGTCCTCGCCGCGCCCGGCCGGGCCGCGCAGCGCCTGCGCGAACAGTTCGATCTCGCCTAGCACCGGGATGCCGCGGGCTTGCGCTTCGATCAGCAGCAGGGAGCCGCCCGAGAGCCCGGGCGAGAGCGCGACCAGATCGACGCCCTCGAGCAGGGCCTTGTCCGGGTTGCGGATGAAGTCGCCGGGAACGAACCGGGCCGAGGGTACGCTGCCCTGCAGCTGCGCCAGCGCCGGCGGCGCCTGCCGCGTGTCGGCGACGCGCACGCGCGCGCCCTGGCGCTGGCACCAGCGCGCCATCGCCAGCCCGGATTCGCCCAGGCCGAGAACGAGTACCCGTTTGCCCGAGAGCGTCATCGTATCTTCAGCGTCGACAGGCCGAACAGCACCAGCATGATGGTGATGATCCAGAAGCGGACCACGATCTGGGTCTCCTTCCAGCCGGACAGCTCGTAGTGGTGGTGCAGGGGCGCCATGCGGAAGATGCGCTTGCCGCCCGACCACTTGAAGTACAGCACCTGCAGCATCACCGACAGGGTCTCGGCGACGAACACGCCGCCCATGATGAACAGCAGGATCTCCTGGCGCACGATCACCGCCACCGTGCCCAGCGCGGCGCCCAGCGCCAGCGCGCCGACGTCGCCCATGAACACCTCGGCCGGATAGGCGTTGAACCAGAGGAAGCCCAGGCCCGCGCCGACCAGCGCGCCGCAGAACACCGTCAGCTCGCCGGCGCCGGGAATGAACGGCAGCAGCAGGTACTTGGAATAGCCGGCGTGGCCGGCGACGTAGGCGAAGATGCCCAGCGCCGCGCCGACCATCACCGTCGGCATGATCGCCAGGCCGTCCAGGCCATCGGTGAGATTCACCGCGTTGCTGGTGCCGACGATGACGAAGTAGGTGAGCGCGATGAAGCCGAAGACGCCGAGCGGATAGGACACGCTCTTGAAGAAGGGCACGATCAGGTCGGCCCGGGCCGGCAGATGGATGCTGAAGCCGCTTTGCAGCCAGGCCCAGAACAGGTCGATGAAGCGCGTGTTGTCGTGGGCCGACACCGAGAAGGCCAGATACACGGCGGCGATCAGGCCGATCGCCGACTGCCAGAAGAACTTCTTCCGGGCCGACAGCCCCTTGGGATTGCCATGCACCACCTTGCGCCAGTCGTCCACCCAGCCGATCACGCCGAAACCGAGCGTCACCGCCAGCACGATCCAGACGAAGCGGTTGTTGAGCTCGCTCCACAACAAGGTGCTCACGGTCATCGAGATCAGGATCAGGGCGCCGCCCATGGTCGGCGTCCCGGCCTTGATGAGATGGCTCTGCGGGCCGTCGTCGCGCACCGCCTGGCCGATCTTCTTGGCGGTGAGCCAGCGGATCAGCATCGGGCCGAAGATGAAGGAAATGATCAGCGAGGTCAGGGTGGCCAGCACCGCGCGCAGCGTGATGTAGGCGAAGACGTTGAAGGCGCGGACGTCCTTCGCCAGCCACTGGGTGAGTTCAAGCAACATCGGATTCCCCTTCCTGTGCCGCGATGGCATCGACCACGCGCTCCATCTTCATGAAGCGCGAGCCCTTGACCAGCACCGTCGTATCCGCGTCGAGCAGCCGCCGCAGGCTCTCGATCAGCGCCGTCACGTTCTTGAAATGGCTGCCGCCGCCGTCGAAGTTGCGCACCGCGGTGGCCGTCTGCTCGCCCACCGCCAGCAGCCGGTCTATGCCCATGCTCTTGGCGTAGCCGCCGATCTCGTCGTGGAACTGGGCCGCCGCGGCGCCGATCTCGCCCATGTCGCCGATGACCAGGATCTTCTTTCCCGGCAGCGCCGCCAGCACGTCGATGGCGGCGCGCATCGAGTCGGGATTGGCGTTGTAGCTGTCGTCGATCAGCGTCGCGGCATTCATCGCCGCTCGGCGCTGCAGTCGGCCCTTGGCGCCGGCATAGCCGGACAAGCCGGCGACCACGGCGGCGAGATCCGCCCCGGCGGCGAGGCAGGCCGCCGTCGCCGCCAGCGCATTGGCGGCGTTGTGACGCCCGGGCAAGCGCAGTTCGACCGCCGCCGCACCGGCCGGCGTCGATAGTTGCAGCCGGCTGCCGAAGGCGCGGTGGCCGAGTTCCCCGGTGACCTTCGCTCCTGAACCCGCGGCGCCCTCCAGCGAGAAGCCGATGATGCGGTGGCTGCCGGCCAGCTCGCGCCAGAGCGCGGCGTGAGCGTCGTCGTCGTTGATCACCGCGGTGCCGGCATCGATCAGTCCGGCGAAGATCTCGCCCTTGGCCTGCGCCACCGCCTTGATGCTGCCCAGTCCGGCGAGATGGGCGCGCTGGGCGTTGGTGACGACGGCGACGCTGGGACGCGCGATGTTCGTCAGGTAGTCGATCTCGCCCGGATGGTTCATGCCCATCTCGATCACCGCGGCGCGGTGGCCGGCATTCAGCTTGAGCAGGGTCAGCGGCATGCCGATGTCGTTGTTGAGATTGCCCGCGGTGGCCAGCACCGCACCGGCCGGATCCAGGCCGGCGGCGCGCGCCTGCGCCCTCAGGATGGCGGCGCACATTTCCTTGACCGTGGTCTTGCCGTTGCTGCCGGTGACGGCGATCAGCGGCAGTTCGAAGCGGCCGCGCCAGTATGCGGCGAGCCTGCCCAGCGCCAGCCGGGTATCGGCCACGACGAGCAGCGGCAGCGGCCCTCCCTTGGCTTCCGTCCTGGTGCGCCGGGCAAACTCCGCGACCCACTTCGCCTCGACCATCGCCGCCGCCGCGCCCGCCCCCAGCGCCGCGACGACATAGTCATGACCGTCGAAATTTTCCCCTCTCAGGGCGATGAACAGTTCGCCGGCTTTGACGCTGCGGCTGTCGGTGCACACGCCGACGAAGCTGCCTTGCGCGTCGCAGTTCGCCAACTCGCCGCCCGTAGCCTGTGCCGCCGCTGCTAGCGTCATCATCGTTCACTCCTCCGGGCCGACAACGCCCGCTGCGCCTGTTCGAGATCGGAGAAGGGCAGGCGGGTGCAGCCGAGCTCCTGGTAGGACTCGTGCCCCTTGCCGGCGAGCAGCACCACGTCCCGCGCCGCGGCCGTCAGCACCGCCAGCCGGATCGCGGCGGCACGATCCGGCTCGACCCGCGGGGCGCTCTTCATGCCTTGCAGGATGTCGTCGATGATCGCCTGAGGGTCCTCGGCGCGCGGATTGTCGTTGGCGAGCAGCACCCGGTCGGCCAGGCGTTCGGCCACCGCGCCCATCAGCGGGCGCTTGCCGGCATCGCGCTGGCCGCCGCAGCCGAACAGGCAGACGAGCCTGCCGCCGCGCGCCGCGGCCACTTCGCGCAGCGTGGTCAGCGCCTGCTCCAGCGCATCGGGGCTATGGGCGTAATCGACCACCACCAGCGGCTCGTCCCGACCCTCGCTCACCGCCTGCATCCTTCCCGGCGGCGGCGTCAGTTGCGCCAGCACCGCAGCCGCCGCGGATAGCGGATAGCCCGAAGCGACCAGCGCGCCCAGCACCGCGAGCAGATTGGCGGCATTGAAGCGGCCGTGCAGACGCGCCTCGACTCGCGCCCGGCTCTCGCCGCCGCGCGCGGTGAAGTGCGCTGTGAAGTGAATGCCGCCGCCGGTGATCCGGAGATCCTCGGCCGCGAGAATTTCCTCCGCCAGACCCGCCAGACGATCCGCCGGACCCAGGGTGTAGCCCAGGCGGCGCACGCCGCTGCCGGAGAGCCGGGCGCAGAGCGTCCTGCCGAATTCGTCGTCGAGATTGAGCACCGCGCTCTCGAGCCCCGGCGCGGCGAAGAGCCGCGCCTTGGCGTCGCCGTACTCGGCCATGTCGGCGTGGTAGTCGAGGTGGTCGCGGCTGAGATTGGTGAACACCGCGACGGCGAATTCCAGACCCGCGACCCGCCCTTCGACCAGTCCGATCGAGGAGGCTTCGAGGGCGCAAGCCTCGGCCCCGGCGTCCGCCAGAGCCGAGAGCGTGCGGCGCAGGCCGAGCAGATCGGGCGTGGTGTTGATGCCCGCCTGCATCGCCCCCGGAAAGCCGCTGCCCAGCGTACCGATCACGGCGCAGGGCCTGCCCAGCAGGCTCATCGCCTGCGCGATCCACTGGCTCACCGAGGTCTTGCCGTTGGTGCCGGTGACCCCGATGAGCCGCAGTCGCGCGGCAGCCCGGCCATAGACCAGATCGGCGATGGCCCCGGACAGGGCGCGCAGGCCCCTGACGCCGAGCGCGGGCACGGCGAGCGCCGGACAGGCGGAGTGGGCGTCGTAGTGGCCGTCGTCCTCCCAAAGCACCGCCGCGGCGCCGCGCGCCAGCGCCTCGTCGATGTGCGCGCGGCCGTCGCCGTGAACCCCGGACAGGGCGACGAAGACCTCGCCCGCCCTCAACTGGCGCGAATCGGCGCAGATCCCGGTCAGAGCCACGCCCCGTCTTTTGAGCTCGTCTGCGACGGACTGCGCGCCGCTCATGTGCCCTCCTTGACCGCGGGGGCGTTCTGGCCCAGCGCCTGCAACGACTGCGGCGGCTCGTCGGGCGCGACGCCCAGGTCGCGCAGGCTGCCCGCCATCACCTTGGCAAAGACCGGCGCGGCGACGTCGCCGCCGTAATAGCTGCCGGCGCTGGGCTCGTTGATCATCACCGCGATCACCAGGCGCGGATCGGTCGCCGGCGCGAAACCGACATAGCTGGCGACGTAGCGATTGACGTAGATGCCGCCCTCCACCTTGTGCGCGGTACCGGTCTTGCCGGCGACCAGATAGCCGGCGACCCGCGCCTTGGGCGCCGTGCCGCCCGGCTCCTCGACCATTTCCAGCATCGCCCGCACTTCGTGCGCGGTCTGCTCGGTGAAAATCTGCTTGCCGAAGAGCGGCGGCGAATCCAGCTTGGTCAGCGACAAGGGTATGAGATCGCCGTTGCGGGCGAACACCAGATAGGCGTGGGCGAGCTGCATCAGGGTCACCGAGATGCCGTTGCCGTAGGCCATCGTGGCCTGCTCGATCGGCCGCCAGTGCTGGTACGGCCGCACCCGGCCGCCGACCTCGCCGGGAAAGCCGAGATTCAGCGGGTGGCCGAAACCGAGCCGCTCGAAGTTGTGCCACATCTCTTCCGGCGGCAGGGTGAGGGCGATCTTGGCGGCGCCGATGTTCGATGATTTCTGGATCACCTGGGCCACCGTCAGGATGCCGTGCGGCTCGGAATCGTGGATCGTCGCGGTGCCGATGGTGAACCAGCCGGGCGCGGTCTGGATGCGGCTGTCGAAGCGGAACTTGCCCTTGTCCAGCGCCAGCGCGATGGTGAAGGGCTTCATCGTCGAGCCGGGCTCGAAGGTGTCGGTCAGCGCGCGATTCCTCAGCTGCGCGCCGGTCAGCCGGGTGCGGTTGTTCGGGTTGTAGGTGGGCATGTTGGCCAGCGCCAGCACTTCCCCGGTCCTGGCGTCGAGCACCACGATGCTGCCCGCCTTGGCCTTGTTGTCGATCACCGCGCGGCGCAGGTTGGCGTAGGCGAGGTACTGGATCCGGTCGTCGAGCGCCAGCACCACGTCCTTGCCGTCCCGCGGCGGCCGGATCGAATCGACGTCCTCGACCACGTCGCCGCGCCGGTCCTTGATGACGCGGCGGCTGCCGGATTTGCCGGCGAGAACGGACTGGTAGGCCAGTTCGACCCCTTCCAGGCCGACGTCGCCGGCGCCGGTGAAGCCCAGGATATGGGCGGTGACGTCGCCGGTCGGATAATAGCGGCGGTACTCCGTCTGGTCGTGGATGCCGGGCAGATCGAGAGCGAGGATTCTGGCCGCGACATCGGGCGGAATCTGCCGCTTGAGGTAGACGAAGTCGTGGCTGTCGGCGAGCTTGCGATCCACTTCGCGCGGCTCCATCTCCAGCAGCTTCGCCAGTTGATTCACCTGCGCCGGCTGCAGCTTGGCGTCCTCGGGGATGGCCCAGATCGACTTCACCGGCGTCGACACCGCCAGCACCTGGCCGTTGCGGTCGAGAATCCGTCCGCGCGTGGCCGGCAGCTCGATCACCCGGGAATAGCGTTGCGCCCCCTTCTCCTGCAGGAAGGCGCTATTGAATCCCTGCAGATAGATCGACCAGCCGGCCAGGACCGCGAAGCCGGCCAGGATGCACAGCAGCAGCAGCCGCGAGCGCCAGGAAGGCAGACGCTGGGAGAGCAGTGGGCTGTTGGCGAATTTCATTTCGCGTCTTCGACGGTGATGACCTGATCGGCGGCCGGCTGTTTCATGTGCAACTGGTCGCGGGCGATCTTCTCGACCCGGGCGGGGGCGGCCCAGGTGCTCTGCTCCAGCTGCAGCTGCCCCCATTCCACATCCAGGCTGTGCATGCGCACCTGCGCCTGTTCGAGGGCGGTAAACAACCTGCGGGCGCGATAATTCGAGGTCACCGTGCCCAGCGCGCTGGCGACCACGAACAGGATCAGGATCAGGTTTGCGCGCAGCATCGTTTCTCAGCCACGCGCATCACCGCGCTCCTGGCGCGTGGATTGGCGGATATTTCCGCGGCACTCGCGCGCACCGCCTTGCCCACCAGGCGCAGCGTCGGGACCGGCAGCTCGGCGGCACGCACCGGCAGCCGGGCCGGGAGGGCGGCCGGCTGCGACCGCTCGCGCAGGAAACGCTTGACGATGCGGTCTTCGAGCGAATGAAAACTGATCACCACCAACCGTCCTCCGGACGCGAGTCGCGCGGCGCACTGAGGCAGCGCTAGCGACAGCTCCTCAAGCTCCTGATTGACGTGAATCCGTAGAGCTTGAAAGCTGCGCGTCGCCGGATGCTTGCCCGGCTCGCGTGTGCGGACGGCCTTTTCCACGAGCGCGGCAAATTGTCGCGTGGTTGAAACACGGCATTCGCGCCTAGCAGCAACAAGCGCCTCTGCAATCGCATGAGCAAACCGTTCTTCCCCATAGTCTTTGATCACCCCTTCTATCTCGGTTTGTGAAGCCCGCTCCAGCCATTGCGCGGCAGTTTCGCCGCGGCTGGTATCCATCCTCATGTCGAGCGGCGCGTCGTGGCGGAAACTGAAGCCGCGCCCCGCATCGTCCAGTTGCGGCGACGACACGCCCAGGTCGAGCAGCACGCCATCCACCCGTTCCACGCCCTGCCCGTCCAACACCTCTCCGATCGCCCCGAATGCCGCGTGCACCAGGGTGAAGCGGACATCGTCTATCGCCTGTCCGGCGGCGATCGCCGCCGGGTCGCGATCCATTGCCAGCAGCCGGCCGCGCGCCGAGAGACGCGCCAATATTTCCCGGCTGTGACCGCCGCGGCCGAAGGTGGCATCGACATAAACCCCGTCGGGTTTCACCGCCAACGCCGCCACCGCCTCGGCGAGCAACACGCTCTGGTGTTCCCGGGCCGACCCGGGACTCACAACGTCAGACTCTCCAGGCCGGGTGGCAGCAGCTTGTCGCCGAGCGCGAAGATCGCCTCCTGCTGCTCGCGCCAGCCCGCGTCGCTCCAGATCTCGAAATGGCTGCCCTGCCCCACCAGCCACACCTCTTTCTCCAGCGCCGCGTAGCGCCGCAGTTCGGGCGGCACCAGCAGCCTGCCGGCGGCATCCATCTCGCTGTCGGCGGCGAAGCCGACCAGCAGGCGGCGCAGCATCGCGGACTGGGTCTCGAGGCTCGGGGCGGCCAGGATCTTGGCGCGGATCGGCTCCCAGGCCGGCGCCGGATAGAGCAGCAGACAGCGGTGCGGATGGGCGGTCATGACCAGACGGCCTTCGGCCGGCGCCAGCAACGCATCGCGATGCCGCGCGGGGATCGCCATGCGCCCCTTGGCATCGAGATTCAGTTGCGCCGCCCCCTGGAACATGCCTCCCCCTTTTTCGCCGTGGGAGACCGGATCCGGAACCCTTTTCCCACATTTCCCCACTTATTCCCACTGTAGAGGATATTCTTTCGAGGGTCAAGGAAAAAACGGTGTTTTTTCTTGTGCTGACAAGCACTTATGGCACAAAAACAAGAATCCTTTGAAAAACAATAGGGATAGAATTAAAAGCTAAAGTTACTTATTTGAAGTGCCCGGGGAGCGGGCATCTGAAAGGGAATTCCTGCCTCGGACAGATTGGAAGCCCGCCGATAAGCCGGGTTCTGTCGTGGGCAGCCATTCCTCTGGGCCCGCCGTTGCCGACGGGCTCTAGCAGCCTACCCGGAAGCGGCGCGAGCAGCGCCATCGCTTCCCTATTTGGCCTTGCCCCGGATGGGGTTTGCCGTGCCGTCCGTGTTGCCACGTCCGCGGTGAGCTCTTACCTCGCCATTTCACCCTTGCCTGTGCCCGGAGATTCGAGGGTCTTCCGACCCCCTACTCTCCTAAAGGGACTTTGCCGCCTTGCGGCGGCGAAGTCCCGGGCCATCGGCGGTATCTTTCTGTTGCACTTTCCGTCGCCTTGGGCCGCAACTCAGTTGAAACCTGAGCCGCGGCTTATAGCGCCCGGCCGTTAGCCGGCATCCTGCTCTGCGGGGCCCGGACTTTCCTCCAGGCGCTTGCGCGCCCAGCGGCTGCCTGGCGGACTTCCGCTCAGGATTGTATCAGCCGCAGCGGCCGGAACTGGCGGCGATCGTCGTAGTAGGCGGGGGCTTCGTTGTCGGCCGTGGCGCCCGGGATGCCCAGCAGCGGCAGGGGCTGGAAGTCGCGCGGACGCGGCGAAAAGTCGCCGGCGAAGCGCTGCGCCATCCGCGCATCGACGTCCGCGAGCTGCGCCGCCGGCGGCGCCGCGAACCAGTCGTGATCGACGTGCAGGAACAGCGCCTTGGCGCACAGGCCCAGATGCGGCGTGCGCAGCATGTCGAAGCTGGCGTGGCCGAAGACATACACCCGCAGAGCGCTGATGACTTCGGCCCGGCGCGACCAGAACACTTCCTTCCAGCGGTGGGCGCGGATCTCTTCCCACAGATCGAGACGGCTGGACACCACCGCGGCGCCGCATTCGTCGAACTGGGTCAGCGCATCGCGCAGCGGGCCGCGCCGCGCATTGCCGCCGGCAGAAGCGAAATGGTGGCGCGCATTGAGTGCCGCCTTGGTCTTCGGGTAGGCGAGCCAGACCAGCGCGTTGAAGCCGTCGTGCCAGTTGCCCGGCCGGGTCTCCACCTCGCCCAGCCAATAGATGCGCTCCTCGTAGGCCAGGCCGCTGGCGCCGGGGACGACGAAGCGCAACGGGGCGCCGCCGCCGCTCCTGAGATCGTGCGCGGCGGCCAGGCGATTCAGAACAACGCAGTCGGGCGGCCGGCCGGCGTCGGCCAGGGCGGACAAAGCGGACAAAGCGGGCGCCAGCGGCGCGTAGAGGGCTCGGGCGGCGAATCCGGTCAACACGGCTCAGGGGGCCGCAGGGACGGCAGGCGCTGCAGCGGACGTCTGTGCTGGCGGTGACGGCGGCGCGGCGGACTTGGGCGCGGCAACGAACTGCAGATGCTCGTCCTTGAGCTCGAATGCCCCCAAGCGCTCCCCGGGTTCGGCAGGCGGCGTCTGGAACTGCTGCAGCCGGCACGTCCGGGTTTCGGTGACGTACCAGTTGCCGCCCTGTTTCAGGAGGTAGCGATCATCCGGGGTACGGAACAGTTCGACCTTGAAACCGTCCATGCCCGCGGGCTTCAGCCGATGGCGGCGCATGCAGTCGGGCAGGCCGGTGGTGACCAGCGAGAGGTCCCAGGCGCTGCTCCAGAAATAGGGCTGCACGCGCGACAGCGTCAGACTGCGATCGGCGCCGTCGATCAGGTAGGAAGTCGAGTCGTTGCCGCAGCCGGCGAGGAGCATGGCGGTCGCCGCGCAGGCCAGTAGCGTCGCGAACTTCATGTGGGCAGTCTCCAGGCAATGGTCTCGCCGGCCATGAACGGCACCAGCGGGTCCCCTGCGATGAACGGCTGATCGGCGGGCACCGTCCAGTCTTCTTTGACCAGGGTGATCTTCCCGCTGTTGCGCGCCAGGCCGTAGAAATCGGCGCCGTGATGGCTGGCGAAGGCCTCCAGGCGTTCGAGCGCGCCGGCGGCCTCGAAGACCTGCGCGTAGAGTTCGATGCCCGCGTGCGCCGTGTAGCAGCCGGCGCAGCCGCAGGCGTTCTCCTTGGCGCTCCTGGCGTGCGGCGCCGAATCGGTGCCGAGAAAGAACTTCGGGTTGCCGGAAGTCGCCGCGGCGACCAGCGCGCGCCGGTGCGCCTCGCGCTTCAGCACCGGCAGGCAGTAATGATGCGGACGGATGCCGCCTGCGAACATGGCGTTGCGGTTATAGAGCAGATGATGGGCGGTGATGGTCGCCGCGACCTTGGCGCCGGCGGCCTCGACGAACTCGACCGCCTGCTTCGTCGTGATGTGCTCGAACACCAGGCGCAGATCCGGGAAGTCCCGGTGCAGCGGTTCGAGCACGCGCTCGATGAACACCGCTTCGCGATCGAACACATCCACCGCCGGGTCGGTGACCTCGCCGTGGAGCAAGAGCGGCAGGCCCTGCGTCTCCATGCGCGCGAGCGTCGCCCGACACTTGGCGAGATCGGTGACGCCCGCGGCCGAATGGGTGGTCGCCCCGGCGGGATAGAGCTTCAGGGCGTGGACGAAGCCGCAGGCGCGGGCGGCGTCGATCTCGCCGGCAGGCGTATCGTCGGTGAGATAGAGCGTCATCAGGGGTTCGAAATCCGCCCCCGCCGGCAGCACCGCGAGGATGCGCTCGCGGTAGGCCTCGGCCTCGCCCACCGTGGTCACCGGCGGCTTCAGGTTGGGCATGACGATGGCGCGGGCGAAGCGGCGCGCGCTGTCGGCGAGCACCGCGGCCAGCGCCGGGCCGTCGCGCAGGTGCAGGTGCCAGTCGTCGGGGCGGGTGAGCGTCAGGGAGCGCATGGCGCCGATTATAGCTGCTCGTCCCGCCAGCTCAGCGCCAGCTCATAGAGCGCGTTCTTGGGCGCACCGCTGATTTCGGCGGCGAGTCCGACCGCCTGCTTCAGCGGCAGTTCGGGAAGCAGGAGCGTCAGCACCCGCCTGGCCGCCGCCGGCAGCGGGTCTTCCGGCGGCGGCGCCGAGACCAGCAGCACGAACTCGCCGCGGCCGCGATTGCCGTCCGCCGCGAGCCAGGCCGGCCCCTCGGGCAGCGGCATGGAAGCGATCTCCTCGAACAGTTTGGTCAGTTCCCGCGCCACCACCAGTTCGCGGCAGGGCTCCAGCAGCTCCGCCAGATCGGCCAGGGTCTCGGCGATGCGGTGCGGCGCCTCGTAGAACACCAGCGTCGCGGCGACCGGGCGCAGCGCAGTTAGCGCCTGCCGGCGCGCGCCGGACTTGGCCGGCAAAAAACCGGCGAAGAGGAAATAGGGATCGGCCAGACCCGAGGCCGAGAGCGCCGTTATCGCGGCATTGGCGCCGGGCAGCGGGATCACCGGGAAGCCCGCGGCGCGCACCGCAGCGACGGTGCGCGCCCCGGGGTCGGAGATGCCCGGCGTGCCGGCGTCCGAGACCAGCGCCACGCGCTTGCCGAGGGCGAGCAAGCTCAGCAGCTTCTCCGCCGCCTGCGCCTCGTTGTGCTGGTGCACCGCCAGGAGCGGCGCCCGGATGCCGTAATGATCGAGCAGCCGGCGCGCGTGACGGGTGTCCTCGCAGGCGATCGCATCGGCGGCGCGCAGCACGTCGATGGCGCGCAGCGTGATGTCGCCGAGATTACCGAGCGGCGTCGCCACCACGTACAATGCCGGTGTCCTAAGTTGCTGCTTATCCATTCATGCACCGTCCGCCCGAGTCTCACGACCAACTGCGTCGCATTGTCAGGCCCGGGGCCCCCCGGTGCAAGTGAACAGCTCGGCCGGCGCTGCCGCCGAGGCGATCGCCGCAGCCCACCTCGCGCGTCACGGCTTGCGCATCCTGGCGCGCAACTGGCGGATGCGCGGCGGCGAGATCGACCTGATCTGCGCCGACGGCGAGACGCTGGTGTTCGTCGAGGTGCGGCTGCGCACGCGCACCGACTACGGCGGCGCGGCGGCAAGCATCACCGCCGCCAAGCAGCGCCGCCTGATCCTCGCCGCGCGCCACTACCTGTCGGGCAAGCCCGAGGTCCCCTGCCGCTTCGACGCGGTGCTGATGGAGCGCGTAGACGGGGCCGGGCTCGTCTGGATCAAGAATGCCTTCTCGGCATCGTAATCGCGGCCCTCTCGGTCGAGGCCGCCGCGCTCGGCGCTGCGCACGGGTGCTAGAATCGCCGTCAGCCTGAGCAACACACCATCGCCCATGGATCTCGTCGCCCGCATCTCCCAGCATTTTCACGATAGCGCCCAGCTCAAGCGGGACGCCGCAGCCGATCTCGCCGAACCGATCGCGCGCGCGGTCGGGCTGATGGTGGATAGCCTGCTCGCCAGCGGCAAGATCATGGCTTGCGGCAACGGCGGCTCGGCGGCCGATGCGCAGCACTTCGCCGCCGAACTGGTGAACCGCTTCGAGGCGGAGCGTCCGCCGCTGGCGGCGCTGGCGCTGACCACCGACAGTTCGACCCTGACCTCGATCGCCAACGACTTTCGTTTCGAAGACGTGTTCGCCAAGCAAGTGCGGGCGCTGGGCCAGCCGGAGGACGTGCTGCTGGCGATTTCCACCTCGGGCAACTCGGCCAACGTGATCGAGGCGATCCACGCCGCCCACGAGCGCGAACTGCGCGTCGTCGCCATGACCGGCAGGGACGGCGGCGCCATCGCCGGCCTGTTGCACGACCGGGACGTACACCTGTGCGTGGCCGCCCAGCGCACCGCGCGCATCCAAGAAGTCCATCTGTTGATCCTGCACTGCCTGTGCGACGGCATCGACACCCTGTTACTGGGAGAAACCGCATGAAACTGAAACCTCGTTCGAGCTCGATCGCCACCTGGATCCTCCTGGCGGCAGCGATTCCCATGCTCTCCGGCTGCTTCGGCATTGCCATGGTCGGCACCGGCGCCGGCGTGCTGATGGCCACCGACCGCCGTCCGGCCGAAACCTACGTCACCGACGAGGCCATCGAGGTCCGCGCCAACAGCCGCATCAAGGACCAGTTCGGCGACCGGGTGCATGTCAGCGTCACCAGCTACGACCGCAGCGTGCTGCTGGTCGGCGAGGTGCCCGATGCCGCGACGCGATCGGCGGTGGAGAAGATCGTCAGCACCGTGCCCAACGTCAAGTCGATCAGCGACGAACTCATGATCGCCGGCGCCAACTCGCTCAGCGGCGAGAGCAACGACGCCTACATCACCGCCAAGGTCAAGGCGCGCTTCGTCGATGCCAACCAGTTCTCGGCGAACCACGTCAAGGTCGTCACCGAGGCCGGCGTCGTCTATCTGCTGGGCATCGTCACCCAACGCGAGGCGGACGAGGCGGTGCAGATCGCCCGCACCACCGCCGGCGTGATGAAGGTGGTGCGCGTCTTCGAAATCATCTCCGACGAACGGGCGCGCCAGATCGACAGCGCTCCGGCGGCCGACACCCGGACGGGACCGGCCAAACAGTAAGTCCATGACCGCTCCGGCGTTCGAGGCCAAGCTCTGTCCGCCCGCCGATCTGGCCGGCCGCGTCGCGGCATTGGCGCGGCCGCTGGTATTCACCAACGGCTGTTTCGACATCCTGCACCGCGGCCACGTCAGCTATCTCGCCCAGGCGCGCAGCCTCGGCGCGAGCCTGGTGGTCGCCGTCAACTCGGACGCTTCGGTGCGCCGCCTGGGCAAGGGTGCCGACCGCCCGGTCAACCGTCTGGAAGATCGTGTGGCGCTGCTCGCGGCGCTCGAATCGGTCTCCCTGGTCACCTGGTTCGACGAGGACACGCCGCTCGCGACCATCCTGGCCTGCCGGCCTGAGGTGCTGGTGAAGGGCGGCGACTGGGCGACTAACAGCATCGTCGGAGCGCGCGAGGTGCTGGCAAACGGCGGCAAGGTGGCGTCCATCCCCTTCATCCACCAGAACTCGACCACCGCCCTGCTGGAAAAAATCCGCCGCTTGTAGGCCGGGCTACGGGACGCCGGTCCTGCGCAGGATGGTTTCGCGCACCAGGCCGACGTGGCCGCGCAGGGTGTAGAACATGTCGGAAAAGGCCAGCGGCGTCGGCATGCGATTGACGCCGGCCTCGATGGCATCGAGCCGCTCCAGCCATTCGTCGCGCGAGCGGGCACCCGGCTCGCGCTCCACCTCCGCCTCGAGAAACTTGAGCTCGCCGTAACGCCGGTAGATGCGCGAACGCACGCGCCAGCCATAGAGCTGCGGCGCGAACTTGAGCACGGGAATCAGCAGCGCCAGGAGCGGCACCAGCATCACCACCATCCGGTCGATCAGCGTCGCCGCCCAGAACGGCAGGTAGCGCTGCAAGAAGGGCTTGCCCGACTTGTAGTAGCGCTGGGCCTCCGGCGACAGCGGAAAATCCACCTCGGTGGCGTTCGGAAACTCGCCCGGCTTCTGGAAAATCCCCGGGCCGCCGTGCACCTCGGTCGCCGCCTGCAGGAGCAGGTCGATCAGCGCCGGATGCGTGTCTGCGCGCACCAGCAGGGTCGCCATCGGCGCGACCAGGGTGACGTCGTGCGCCGGGATGTCGCGCGCCAGATCGACCGCGCCGGCGGGCAGGGTGAGCTTTTCCAGATAAGGGAACAGCCGGGTGTAGGCCTCCGCCTGGCTGACGCTCATCAGGCGTATGCCGTCGGCGTAGAGCAGCAGCCACACCGCCGCCGACTGGGTCGCGCCGACGATGAACGCGGCGTCCGCCTTGCCGCTCTTCAACGCGGACACCGCGGCGAGATCGGCCTGATCGCTGAGCCTCGTGTTCGCAGCGGTGACGCCGTTGGCCCCGAGCAGTTCCAGCGCCAGCTGGTGCGTGCCGCTGGCGGCCGGCCCGATGGCGATGCGCCGGCCGCGCAATTGGGTGAGGCGATCGAGCCGTCCGCCGGGGGCCAGATCGGCGCGATAGAAAATCCACAACGGCTCGTAGAACAGGCTGCCGAGCGAGAGCAGCCGGTCGTTGTCGCCGGCGCTGCCGGTGCCGCCCTGGACGAAACCGGCATCGACGGGGGAGCGATCGTCGCGCAGACGCTGCAGGTTTTCCACCGAACCGGCCGAGGGCAACTCCACCAGGTCGATGCCGTAGCGCGCCAGCACCTCCTTGTAGCGCGCGGCGAAGCGCTGGTAGGTGCTGCCCTCGCCGCCGGTGCTGAGGATGAGTTGGTGGGGCGGCGCCGGCCGGATGAATTGCGCCGCCGCCCAGAAACCGAGGACGAGCAGCAGCAGGGAGGGCAGGCCGACTTGCAGCAGGTCGCGCAAGGAGGCCTTGCTCAGTCGCGACCGAAGCTTGCGCACCATGCCGCGATCGCCTCGGTCGCCCGCCTCGCGCTAGAACGGTTGTGCGTACCTAAGTTGGTTAAACAATACAACGAAGCCTTCGCCAGCCTTGATCAGGTTCATCATCGATTCGGTCTCCAACGAAGTGGAAGTAAAGCAGCCAAACAACTAGAATTGTCTACATTCTACCTGCTTGATTCGGTTCCGCGAGAGCGGAGCTGAATCAACCCGGCGACAGGCGAAGCGCGTCAGAGTGCGCAAAATCGTTGGGGATTGATCGCTTCGGCCGTTCTGATCATCCCACGTTATAAACCCAAGGTCGCACGCGTCGATCCTCCTGCTGAAACCGGTCGATCTGCGACGCAATTTTCAGCGTCTGATCGACTTCGTCGCACCCAGTTAGCAATGCCTGACGCTGAGCTTCTGGAAACGCAAATGATATTGCGCCAGTCGCAACGGTCGAAATCGTGCAGGTCTGCAAGTCAACTTTTACTGTGGCGCCTGACGCTGCCACTTTCGCCAGCGCATTGATCTGATTTTGTTCGAGCGTAATCGGCAGCACGCCGTTTTGCAGACAGTTGCCGAAAAAAATATCACCGTAGCTTTGTGCGATGATGCAGCGTATGCCAAATTCCTCAATTGACCACACCGCCATTTCGCGCGAACTACCGCATCCAAAATTGGCGCCAGAGATCAGAATCTGCGCTTTCCGGAATGGGACCTGATTCAGTACGAAGCTCGGGTCCTCAGCGCCATCAGCAAAATAACGGTTCGCCTCGAATGCCCACGGTGCGAATTCACCACGCTTGAGTTTGGCGATACGCTCGATGCGGATGATCAGATCGGTATCGATGTTGTCATGCATGAGGGGGGCGGCGTAGCCTTCACATATGGTAAATGCCTTCATGATTT
Source organism: Pseudomonadota bacterium (assembly GCA_021811225.1). GTDB lineage: Bacteria > Pseudomonadota > Gammaproteobacteria > Burkholderiales > Rhodocyclaceae > CAIYYX01. Next base: position 25,242 of record JAJZPJ010000001.1, on the reverse strand, counting down.
GTATCCGATCATTTCCGGACAAGCGATGGTGCCCGCGATCGCGCTGGCTGCGGCAACTGCCGGACTTGCCAGATGAGTCAGCGCGCCGGGTCCTTGACGTCCCACGAAGTTGCGGTTCGATGTCGAAACGCAACGCTGTCCAGGACCGACTAAGTCGCCGTTTGCGCCCACGCACATCGAGCAGCCCGGCTCACGCCACTCGAATCCGGCATCAAGAAAAATCCGATCCAGACCTTCACTCTCGGCCTGTCGTTTCACTTTCAGCGAACCGGGCACCACCCATCCGGTGACGTTGGGAGCGATGCGTCGGCCCTTGACTACCCGTGCCGCAGACTGCAGGTCGGACAACCGGCTATTCGCACAGGAGCCTATGAATACGTGGTCAATCGGGATCTGGTCGATGGGTTGGCCGGGCTCCAGCTGCATATACGCAAGCGCGCCTTCCAGGGCTGCACGCCGCGCCAAATCACTTTCAGCCGCCGGATCAGGCACTGTCGCATCAATGGACGCTGCATGCTCCGGACTCGTGCCCCAAGTGACCTGGGGTTTGACGGCGGCAACGTCGATGTCGACTTCCTTGTCAAATACGGCGTCGGCACCTGACGCCAGCAGCTTCCAGCTGTCGACGGCCAGATCGAATTGCTCGCCCCTCGGGGCAAACTCCAGGCCTTGCAGGTATGCGAACGTCACCTCATCCGGTGCGATCATGCCCATTTTCGCGCCGAGTTCGATAGACAGGTTGCACAAGGTCATGCGACCTTCCATATCGAGCTGGCGAATTGCCGGACCGGCGAATTCGACTGCGTAACCGATGCCGGCTGAGGTGCCGAGCACGCCAATCAAGTAAAGAATCAGATCCTTGGCGGCAACGCCCTCACTTGGTGTGCCATTGAAATTCACGCGCATGGTTTTGGGCCGCCGTTGCCGAATGGTCTGCGTTGCCAATACATGCACCAGTTCGGAAGAGCCGATGCCCCAGGCGATCGCGCCGAATGCGCCGTGCGTGCAGGTATGGCTATCGCCACAGACAATGACGAGGCCAGGAAGTGTCAGGCCCATTTCGGGTCCGATCACGTGCACAATGCCCTGGCGCCCGTCTTCTATGTCGAAGCGCTGAATTTTCATGCGCGTGGTTTGCTCGCGCAGCGTGTCCACCATCACGGTACTCCAGCCCTCATCGCCCGTAGTGCGACCCGGCTTGGTCGAGATCACGTGATCCAGTGTGGCGAAGGTCAGTCCTGGATCGCGTATCGCTACGCCGCGTTTTTCCAGCTGTTTAATCGCCGCTGAGCCCGTTAGCTCATGCAGCAAATGACGATCCACATGCAGCAGACTGACATTGCCGGCAAGTGCTGCAATCTGATGCGCTTCCCAAACCTTGTCAAACAATGTATTTGCCATAGCAGTTCACTTTTTCTAGCAAGGCAGGCGCTCGATCATTTCCAAGGCGGTATCGAGATCGACGACGTCGCCGTACTTGAGCCCGAGGTCGCGCAAATTGGCGGCGTGTGCTGCCCTGTCTCGATCGCCGCAGGCATCCGCTACCACCATCAGACGGAAATTGGATTGCAGGGCATCGACAGCTGTCGCCCTGACGCAACCGCTGGTGCTGAAGCCGCAGACCACGACCGAGTCGACGCCCATATTGCAGAGCATTTGCCGTAAGGGGCTGTCGAAAAAAGCGCTGGGAACCCCTTTGTTCAGAACGACTTCGCCCACCTGTGGCTGCAAGCGCGGGTCTATGGCAGCGAGAGCACCGCCGACGACGAGTTCATTCAACAGAGGGAGCTTCTCCCTGAATACGCTGGCTTCCGCCGGATGGCTATAGGCATTGGTCGTGAACACGATCGGTAGCCGGTGCCTGCGAAAGGCACCAAGCAGGCGCTTGATCGCTCCGACTTCAATATCGCTTGGGCACCCCAACGGCGAACCGGGGTCGGTGAAACCGAGGGTAGCATCGACAACGATGAGTGCGGACTTGGCGCCCAGACCGACCGCTTTGTTGGGCGGCGTCGCCATGGCTTATCCTCTCAAGGAAAATGGGGAGCAGGCACGGCCTACTCCCCCGTAGGGGCCTGTTGCTATGGTACTCTTACTGGCCGGCGGCCTCTAGCTTGCCCAGCGTCACATCCGATGCCTTGACGGCTGTATTGGTCCTCCATGACGGATGGGAAACGAAGACCGTCGCATGCATGCGCTTGAAGTCGATGACAAGGCCCTGGTTAGAGACCCAGGTCTGAACCCCGTCTTCGCCCTTGAGGGGGCGACTGCTGAAGGCCATCCACTTCCAAAAATCACCCTTTTTATCATAGGCCTCGCCGTATAAAATACGCGGGATCTGCGTGTCGATGTAGATCACCTTGCGGCTGTAGGGATGCTCGGGCGGCGGAACGGCCTCTACGACATACACCTCGCGCGGCTCGACCTCGTCAAGAGGGTTCCAGTAGGGCGCGTGCGTGAGATCGACCAGCGGGAATTCTGCGGGCGTGCCCTTCTTCGACTCGTCCCAGGCCTTGGCTCCGCGGACTGTCGCCAATACCCAGCGCTTGCCGAGATACTTGAAGGACTTATACCAGCTAGGGCGGGCATTCCAGATCTCGATGTCGTCATTCAGTTGGTCGGTGCCACCGATCGGATCCATCCAGGCGCCGCCGGGCAGCCGGCGAGTGCGGCGGAAGCTCTTGATATAGACCCATTGGTCTTCCACCTGCGGACCATCATAGCGGATGGTATAGGTGCCGATGCCGCGGATGTCCTCCGGATAGGTGGCGAACAGCAGGGTCCGGGTGAACTCGGTGCCATCGCCTTCCACCGGAACCCCGGAACCCGTCAGCCGATTCTTCATGAAGTCACGCAGGAAGAACCAGTGCTGGGTTCGCTCCAGACCCTTGTCGCCATCGATCAGCAGAAAAGCGAATTTACGGAAGTCCATCACCTGCCCCACCGGCGAAGCATAGTAGACGTTCCACACCAGCTTCGCGGCATAGTTCGGGTCCGTAGGGCTGAGGTTCGGAAAGGGCAAGCCGGCCTTGTAGCCGCTGACCTCGTTCTTTGCCGCATCGTACCTGACCTGGCCGGCATATTTGTGGGTTGCCTCGAGCATTTTCGGATCGAGTGCGATCGGCTGGGATTTGCGCAGCTTGAGCGTCAAGCCGTATTTGCGGATCTGCATGTCCATCTTTTCCGGCAGCATGCTGGCGATAGTCTTGCCCTCGAAGGTGTCATTCTTGACCTGGTCGATATTGGCCTTGCTGATCACCGTGCCTGCGGCCAGTTCGACCGCCAGCGCAGCGCCTGCCGAAGTCATGGTTACCAGCCCCACCAAGAGGAAGCGGGCGATGTATCTCTGTTTCATGTTATCTCCTTAATCAAGTCTGGGATTCAGAACTGGCGCGTCACGCGGACCGCGAGCTGGTCGGAGTTCGCGAAGTAGCCCATCAAGCCCGCGCTGCTGCCCTGGCGGTCAAAGGCGCCGGTGGTTGGGCTGAGGTAGTAGTTCTTGGTGTTGCCTCCGGCATAGAACAGATCCAGTTCGCCCTTCACGCGCCAGTTGTCGCCCAGCACCCACTCGACGGACGGAATGAAGAAGCCGCCGCCGTAGCTCATGTCCCAGCCTGCCGCGATCGAAGGATTGATGCGGTCGTTGCTGTAGTTCATGCCCAGGATGGCGGTCAACATCGCCGAGTCGCGGGAACGGGCGCGGTCCCAGTAGGCCAGTTGTACGATCTCATCGCTCTTGTCGAAGCCCAGGATGCGGGTGTTGAAGAATTGCAGCGAACCGAAGGAAGGTCGGCTGGTGCCGATGATGCCGGTCAGGTCGATGTTCTTGTCGATGCGGAACATGGTCGTCAGGGTGTTCTTCTGGATGATGCCGAACGCCCCCGGCGTTATGTTGGGTCCGAATTTTCCATCGATGAAGCCGTAGTTGAAGGCGCGGTCCTTCTGGAACACGATTTCCGTCGACAACACCGCATCCATGGCGTTGGAATATCCCGATGCGGTCATCCCCAGGATGCTGGTCTTGGGAAATATCCAGTCGCCAAACTGTAAGGGATTGCCGTAGGGGTCCTTGCTGCCGAAGCCGCAGTTGATAGGAGCCTGCTTGAAGACTTGTGCACCCTTGCTCCCCAAAATCGCCAAGGTGCTCGGGCACGGATTGGCGACCGGGTCATTATTGAAGGTGTTGGCCAGCGCGACCGAGTAGTTGATCTCGCCCGCCATCCCCTGCCAGCGGATGCCGCCCGTCGGGTCGCGGACATCTGCGCCCTTACTATGGTAGTTATAGCCGGTGGCATAGAGGAAGCTCGCGCCGCGGGTCGGTTGGGCGGCCCAGCGACCACCGGCGAGATCATAGGTGTTGCCGATGTCACGATCACGGTCCCAGCCGGGTCGAACATAGGCATCGACGGAACCATTGGCCTCGGGCACCTGAATCATCATCCGACCCATGATCAGCGGCTTGCGCAGTTCCTCGTTCTCCACCTCGAGGAAGGAGCGCCAGCTGTAGTCGAAGCCCTCCACGATATCCATGGCGCGAAAGAAGTCGCTCTCGCCCCAGACGATTTGCTGCTTGCCGAGCTTGATCCTCACCCTGTCGTTCAGATCGAACTGGCCCCATAATTCACGTAGGTCGGCCTGATTGTACATATTCATGAGGCCGCCGACGCCGCCGCCGCCGTTGGTATTAAAGACCACCGCAGTCGATCCGGCCGGCTTCTGGCTTGGAGGCGCCGCGAGCGACTGCAGGTAGCTGGTATTGTCTTCGCGATCAGCCCGGGCAATGACCTTGAATTGTGCGGTCGTGCTGGCTTTGTAGTCCGCGTCGAGCAGCACGGTGCCCCTCAGCATCGAGAGCTTGCCCTTGTCGTTGCCCGTCGTTTCCGGCTGGTCCTGGAGGTTCATTGATGCCGCGCCGCGAACATAACCGCCCAGATGGAACCGGCTCTCCGGAATAATGTTGTCCCCATCGGCACTCAATGACGGCTGGCTCTCGGGGATCTTGTTGCCCCCATCGGCACCGTATGACGCCCCGCTCCATGCCGCCGCCAACACCGCGAGGATCACCGGCCGAAGTGCTGTTGCCAACTTCTGATCTTGCCCCATGTCTTGACTCCTTCCTTTGAAATGCGAAAGTGCCGCTGAAATTGCCAGCGACCCTGGCTTTACATCGCTTCCTGGAGCATGGCCGTATTTCGGCTCGGCCCCGACTTGCCCACCGACTCAAAAATAAATTTGGGCTTTAGCAAGACCACCAAAGCGGGCATGACCAGCAGGGATGTCGCCGCCGAAATGAACAGCCACAAGGCCATGAGTATCCCCATCTCTGCCTGGAATCGAATTGAGGACAGGTACCAGATGACCACGCTGGTAATCAGGGTCGCAGCGGTGATCAGTACGCCACGGCCGGCGCTCATCAAGGAAAGTTCGATAGCCTTGAACAAGGGCTCTCCGCGACGAAGTTCCTCGCGAATCTCATCAACCACATAAAAAGAATAATCAACGCCGAGCCCTATGCCCAAGGCCGCGATCGGCAGGGTGTTGATGTTCATGCCTATCCCCTTCCAGGCCATGAAGCTGAAAGTAAGGGTGTTGGAGAGCAGCACCGGCACCATGAAGAACAGGCCGGCGGCGAGCGAACGGTAGGCCACCGCGCAGCAGAGCACCAGCACCAGCAAGGCCAAGGCTATGCTCTCAATCTGTTTCGACAAGATGATTTCATTGACCGCGGCCAGCACGCCAATCAAGCCGCCCGCCAGCCGAATCTTGACGGTGCTGTCCGGGTGCGCGGCGACGAAGTCCTCGACGTGCGAAATGGCCGAGCGGATGGTCTCGCCCTGGTGATCCCGGAACAGGATGGTGACCGAGGCATTCTTGTATTGCGGATCGACTAGGCGGTCGATGTCGCCGGGGTCGGTGCCTGAGGTGAACAGATACATGATCTCGCCGTTCTCGACGAAACTCGTGCCTAGTTCCTCGTAGCGCGGATTACCCTCGTGCAGAATGCGGTTCATGATCGGCACGATGTCGGCCATGGACAGCGTACCGCCCACCCCGGGCTGATTCTCCATGTACGCCTGGAAAGCGGCCATGCTCTGCAGGGCGGCCGGCTCCTTCAACGCATCGGTCTTGTCCCCCGAGAAGACCACAAACATCCGGTCTGCCCCCTGGAAACGCTGATTGATGGCGGCAGCGTCCTGATTGTAGGTCGAGTCGCCCCAAAGGATGGGGGAACCGGGATTGGCATCACCGACCTTCAGCTTGAAGGCGTAAATGCCCGATACCACGAAAATCACCGCGGTCGCCGCGACCACGACATAGCGCATACGCGTGCTGGCAATGCGCACGCAACCGCCGAGCAGGCGCTCCATCATGGGACGCACGTTGATCGGATGGGCGAACTGGTTGGGTCTCTTGATCCAGGACAACAACACCGGGGTCAGCACGACGGCGCTGATCGCAATCGTCAGAACCCAGACCGTGCCGATCATGGCGACCTTCTGCAGCAGCGGGATGGGAGTCAGAATCACGACGATCATGCAGCCCGCATCGGCAACGACACCGAGCATCCCCGGCTTGAACAGGGCGTACATGGCGGCGGTCGCCGCCGCCGCTGAATTCTCTGCCCCCGCGGCGAGCTCGTCGTCGTAATGGGTAACCAGTTGCACCGAATGGGAGATCGCTCGGGCGGTGATCAGGAAGGCCACCACGATCACCAAGGGATCCAAATGGAATCCCAGCAGTCGGGCCGCGCCTAGCGCCCAGATGGAGCTGACGACACCGGCCAGGAGCGGCAGCAAGGTGCCGCGCCAAGTCCTCGCCGTCAGGAACAACAGCGCGATCAACGCAACTAGCGTAACCAAAAAAATTCGCCCGGTCTCGGGCAGGTAATGCCTTACCCAACCATAGAGGATAGGCTCGCCAACAACGCGCACCGTAACTCCGTCCCCGGCGACGGAGCGTGTGATGGCGCCGATCTGGTCATAGATTTTTTTGTAATTAATTTCATTATCATAGAAATCGACCGTCACCAGAGCTGCCTTTAGGTCCGCGGATACATAGGTGCCGTAGACAAGCGGGTTCCTCAGGACCGCGTCCTTAAGCTTATCGATTTCGCCTTGCGTTTTCGGAACCTTGGGCCACATCAGCGGCTTGATGTCGATGCCTTCGGTCGACGCTCGGATCTCCTTCAGTTTCTTTGCCGCCAGTGAGATGATCTGAAACTGGTTCACCCCATCGACGAGTTGCAACTCCTGAGTGACCTTCTGGATCTTCTTCAGCACGGACGGCTGGAAAATATCGCCGTCCTTCACCTCCAGCATGATGCTGACCATGTTGGAGCTGCCGAAGGTCTGCTTGAACTGGTCGTTCACCTTGATGTAGGGATGGTTCTGCGGCAACTGGTCGTCGAAGACCGTCTTGATCTCGATTTGCACCGCGAGCAGGGCAAACACCGCGGTCAGCACGCCCATCACGAGTACGACCGCGAGTCGCTGCCTGATGCAAAAGCGAACGAAGCGGGCGACCTTGGACTCGGGGGCCTTGGATAATTCGGGAGACGTCATTTGAAGGTCTGAACCTTATTCTTTGAATCGATCATGGCCAGCGTAGCCCCGGCCACGTAGAGGCGATCGCCACGACTGACAAGACCGGTATGCCAGGCATAGCTGCGTTCTGAGATGCTGCGCACGAGCCAAGCATCGGAGGGGTCTTCTGCAGTCAGAATGAGACCCTGGTCTCCTACCGCGACCCAACGCTGGCCGGTCCAGGCCACATCGTAGAGGTGTTCGGCGGTGCCGGAGGCGACCTTGCTCCAAGTCCGGCCGCCGTCCTTGGTCACCAGGATCACGCCCTCCAGTCCGACCGCCACGCCATTGCGCTCATCGCGATACATGACCGCGCACAGGCTGGATTTCACCGGGCTCGCAACCTCCTTCCAGTTCGCCCCACCGTCCTCCGACAACCGGATGTGGCCGAATTCGCCAACCACCGTGAGCCAGGCGCCGTGAGCGGCGATATCGTTCCACGCGAGGTCCTCCCGCTTGCCGAGTCTGACCCAGGTCTGGCCATAGTCGGCAGTGGCGAAGATGCTGCCCATTTCGCCCACTATCCAGGCATTTCCGCCAGCCCCAGACCTTGCCCGAATCAGTTTCTGTACTTCGCCGGCCTGGGCAAATCCGGCCAGCGCCGACCACTTCTTGCCGCCGTCTTCGGTGTGCAAGACGGTCATCTGATTGCCAACGGCGAAGGCGCGCCGGGCGTCCCAGGCGATCAAGGACTGCAGGCTCTGGCGTGACGGGGTTTTCTGGCTAATCCAGTGCGCGCCGGCATCCTCGCTGCGCACCACCTTGCCGCCACGGCCTACCGCCCAGATGACCTTATCATCAGGAACGGCGATGCCATAGAAGGCATCGCGAGGCTGGAGTACCGGCGGCTCAACGCTGTCTCCCGTGGCTTTCGGCTTGACGAAAATGCCGGCATAGAGCAGTCCACCGATGATCGCGAACGGCATGATCGAGGACAAGACCCTGCCCAATCGTCTCATCACCTTGATTCTCCCTAAAACGCAGCGCCGGCGTTGTCGCGCCGGCACTGCTCCTTCAAATCTTGGGCCTGAAGCCAAGCCGTTGTCCTGCCTCCCAGCGACCTTTGCACAAGGCGTTCGGCGATGGCCACCGCCAGACGTAGCTTGGCTACATCGACGCCGGTCTCAAAGCCGCATTGCTCCGTCATCAGCACCAAATCTTCGGTCGCCAGGTTGCCGGCCGCCCCCGGTGCAAAGGGACAACCGCCCAAGCCGCCGATGCTGGCATCGAAGCGCCTGACGCCCGCTGTCAGCGCCGCCCAGGCATTCGCCAAGGCAAAGCCTCGCGTGTCATGGAAGTGCGCTGCCAAACATCCTGCCCCGAATCGTTCGACACAGTCCGCGAGCAAGGAGGAAACCTCGCGCGGATTGGCGGCGCCAATAGTGTCGGCGATCACCACCTCGTCGGCTCCGTTGGCGAACATCTCGTCGGCAAGCTCGATCACGCGGCCAGGGGCCACCTTTCCCTCGAAGGGGCAAGTGAAGGCAACGGCCACATAGGCCTTTTTCCGCAAGCCCCTTGCGCCTGCCGCCGTCATCACGTCGATGCAAGCCTGGCGCGCCTCGCCGAGCGACATATTGATGTTGCGCCGGTTCATGGTATCGGTGGCCGACAGGACCACGGCAATCTCGCGAACCCCCGCTGTCAGGGCGCGCTCGAGGCCGCGCACATTCGGCACCAGCGCCGAATAGCTGACGCGTTCCGGGCGAGGCAGCCTCGGGAAGAGTTGATCTGCGTCGGCCAGCTGCGGCACGGCTTTCGGCGAGACGAAGCTGGTGGCCTCGATCGCCGTGAGCCCCGCCGCGACCAGGGCATCGATGAGTTCAAGCTTCTCGTCGAGCGACAAATGCACGACCTGATTCTGCAGCCCGTCCCGCGGGCTCACCTCATTGATCTGGATGCGATCGGGCATGTTCAAACCGCGGCCTTCGAACGCATCCAGTTGGCGAAGACTGGCGTGCGCGGAGGTTCGAAAGTTGTTTCCTCCTTGCACCGGGCTTTCAGTTCTTCGATCGTGCCACCGCGATTGAACAGCGGCGCCTCCTTGCGCTCTGTGCTCATCTGCTGGCGCAGTTCTGCCGTGGCGGCCTGATCCAGCGTGAAGTCTTCGCTGACCACCACGCCATAGCGACGGGCGCCCGCGACAGTGACCAGGCCGCGCTCGCAATCCTGAGCCACCATTTCTGCCGGCCGCTTCAGGGGATCGCCCCAGCCACCGCCACCCCAGGTGTTGTAATAGAGGATGTCTCCCTCGTGAACCTTGACCCGGTCGCATTTCGATGGGAGATGCGCTTGCGAGCCATCCTTCCGCACCAGGAGTTTGTTGCTGCGCCCACCCGGAAGGCCGGCATTGACGCCCCAGGGGTAGGTCAGCCAGCGGTCGTCATGAATCGAGATTTCCCCGGTCTCGAGGAATTCATAAGCGGTACACACGCCATTGCCGCCGCGATGCTGGCCGGGGCCGCCGGAGTCTGCAATCGACTCGTAGGCCATGATACGCAACGGGAAATAGCTCTCGAGAAATTCGTTCGGCACATTGGTGAATGAGGGCCAGAGTGAGTGACCATCGGGGCCGTCGCCAGAAGGACGGCCGGGGATGCCGCCGAAGCCGATCTGGAACAACTGGTACCACTCGCCATTCCGGTCGTAGCCTGAGTACATGAGGTGCGGGCTGTCGGAGAATCCGGCGGCGTTCAAAGCCTCTGGCGCCCCCTGGCCCAGGAGCCCGCCCATGATGTCGAAGATACGGCCGAGCAGGTGAGTGCGGCAGGAGAGTGCGGCCGGACGCTTAGGCTTCAAAATGCAGCCGTCCGGAATGCGCACGCTGACCAGTTCATAGAAGCCGTCGTTGAACAGGATCTGCGGATCAAACAGGTTGATGAAGAAAGCCCCCAGGAACATCTTGAACATCTCCTCGTTGAGGTAGAAGTTCACCGAACTAATCGACTGCGGATCGGTTCCCTCAAAATCGAAGTGGGCGACATCGCCCTCCCGCCAAAGGCTGCAGGCAACCTTGTAGGGACCCATGCCCAGGCCATCGTCGTCGATATAGTCCTCGAAGTAGGCCTTCTTCTCCGGCACCACCATCTTGATGATGGCACTCATCGCACGCTTGTTTCGGTCGAGCATCTCGTACATGGCGGCGATGTAATTGTCCACCCCGAAGCGTTCGACGATCTCGTGCACCCGCCGCTCGGCAAGGCGCAGCGCGGCGATTATGGCGTTCAAATCGGAGCGGTTCCATTCCGGCATGCGGCAGTTACGCAGGATCATCTCCAGCACTTCGCGATTCAGTTCACCCTTGCGGATCAGCTTGATCGGCGGAATCTGGAACCCCTCTTCGAAAATCTGAGCGGCATCTGTAGGCAGGCTACCCGGTACCTTCCCGCCGATGTCGGTCATGTGTCCAAACATGGCCGCCCAGCTGACGATGCGGCCGTCGTGGAATACCGGCATCAAGGTCAGCCAGTCGTTGAGATGACTGACGGCGCCATTGCAGGAATAGGGATCGTTGGTCAGGAAGACGTCACCCTCTTCAATCGTGCCCTCGTAGCCCTGAACGAAGCCGTGGATGAAAGAGCCGAACTGGCCGACGACCATCTTTCCTTCGTTGTTGGCGATCATCGGGAAGGCGTCGTGCTGCTCGCGGATTCCTGGGGACATGGCGGTGCGAAAGAGCACCGCATCCATCTCTGCTCGCGCATTGCGCAGGGCATTCTCGATGATGTCGAGGGTAATGGAATCAAGCTTGACGTCCTTGAAAGGCGCGTTGTTGGTTTGAACGATGGTGGCTGGCATGACGGGTCCTCGTCGCAGTTGTTCAGACGTTGGGGCGAATCAGAATATTGCCCACCGCATCCACTTCGCCGGTATGCCCGGGAAGGATCAGGGTAGTGGTGTCCATCTGACTGACGATCGCCGGTCCGGAAATCCGGTTACCGGCGAGTAGCTTGGCGCGATCATAGATCTTGGCCGGGTGATCCTTACCGTCCACGAACAAGGTCGTCTGCTCCACGATCGCAGCCGCCGCGTCGGTCCCACCCTGCTTCAGTTGCTCGGCCCGCACCAGGGTCTCCGGTCCCTGCACCACGGCGCGAAGATTGACCACTTCGTGGGGCGCATCGAGCGCGAAAGTGAACAACTGGGTGTGCATCTCATCGAAGCGCTTGGCGATTCCCTCCAGGCCTGCGTCGACAAACTCCTCACGCGTAACGCTGATCGTCAGGCGCATCCCTTGACCACGGTAGCGCAGATCGACCTGATATTCGGTCGTCTGGCTCTCTGTCGAAACACCTTCGGCAATCAAGGTCCGACGGGCGATGCCCTCCAGATCGTCGAGCATGTCGAGAACCTCGGCGTCAGAGGTCTCGGTGAACCTGCGCACGTAGGTACGCGAAGCCTCATCGCGCAGACGCGTCGTGGCATCTCCATAAGCACACAGGACGCCCGGCGCCGGTGGAATGATCACCGGCCAGGAGCCCATCAACTTGCCCAGCGCGTTGGCGTGCAAGGGGCCGGCGCCACCGAAGGCGATCAGCGCGAAGTCGCGCGGGTCGTAGCCTTGCTCGATCGACACCAGACGCAGGGCACCGAACATGTTCTCATTGACGATATTGATGATGCCCTCGGCCGATTCCTTCACCGACTTGCCGAGCGGTTCGGCGATGGTGGCGACCGCCTTCTCGGCGAGCGACTTGTCTATCCTCATGTCGCCGCCGAGTCGGGAAGAAACCGGCAGGTAGCCCAGGACCACGATGGCGTCGGTAACGGTCGGCTTGTCGCCACCCTTCATATAGGCCGCGGGCCCGGGGTCGGCGCCCGCGCTTTGCGGGCCGACCCGCAAAGCCTTGGTCAGTTCCGGCACATAGGCGATGGAGCCGCCGCCTGCGCCGACCGTGCGCACGTCGATCGACGGCGCGCGCACCGTGACATCGGCGACCCGTGTCTCGCGACGGGTCTGCGCAACCTCATCTTGAATCAGGGCGACGTCCGTCGATGTCCCGCCCATGTCGAAGGTGAGGAGGTTCTTGAATCCCGATTGTCGCGCAATCCAAAGTGCCCCCGAGACACCTCCCGCCGGACCGCTCATGAGCAGGTTAACCGGATTGTTGGCGGAGGCTTCAACTGAGGCCAGGCCGCCGTCGGAACGTAGGATGTGGAGCTTTACCCCGGGCATCTTGGCATCGAGTTCGCGATGCAAATTGGCGATGTAGCGGGAAACAACCGGGCGGACATAGGAGTTGACGACGGTGGTCTCCGTCCTCTCGTATTCGCACATCTCGGGCATGATCTCGGAAGAGATCGAAACGGGAATCTCCGGCATGACTTCTGCCGCGATCTCTCGTATCCGCCGCTCATGCGCGCCGTCGGCATAGGCATTGACGAGGGAAACCGTCAGCGCCTCGATGTTCTTCTTGCCGAGCTTTTCCAGATGCTTCCTGAGGGCCGGCTCGTCGAGCGGCTTGATAACCTTGCCCTTGGCATCCATGCGCTCATCGGCTTCGATGGTGAGTTCAAGGGGCGCCAGAAGCGGACGCTTGTTGTAAATCACCCATCCGCCTAAGCCACCGGGAACGAATGAGCGGGCGATCTGCAGAACCTGTCGATAGCCCTTGGTCGTCACCAGCCCAACCCGGGCGCCTGAACTCGTGAGCACGGTATTGGTAGCGACCGTCGTGCCGTGCATGACGTGGGTGATCCGCTTCGGATCGATCCCGTTCTGTTCGCAGATCCTGCCGACGCCGTTCAACACGCCCACCGATGAGTCCTTGGGGGTCGAAGGAACTTTCGCCGAATAGGTCTCCCCAGTTTGCTCGTTGATGAGCAGAAGGTCGGTGAAGGTTCCACCGACATCGACCCCCAGTCTGTAGCTTGATCCTGTGCTAACGCCCATTTTTCCTCCGTAGTTTCCTTGCCAAGCCGCTTGCTTATTGGATGATCCCTGCTGCCTTGAGCGGCGCGATTCTTTCCGCGTCATAGCCGAGCAGATCCTTGAGAACCGCATCGGTATGCTCGCCCAACAAGGGCGGTGGCGAAAACACTTCCTCTCCGGCTTCTGATAATTTGATCGGGTTACCCGGCATGCTGACCGTCTCGCCAGTTTGCAGCTGCACATTAACGACCATGTTGCGAGCCACGATCTGGGGGTCACGCAGCGCTTGCTTGAAATCATTGACGGGCCCGCAGGGGATCCTGGCGGCCCGAAGCTTCTCCAGCCAATACTCAGAGGTATTCGCCAGCAGCTCTTCTTGAATGATGCGGTTGATTAGGTCGCGCTCGGCATAGCGACCAGGTTGCTTCTTGTATTTTTCCTGACGAAGCTCGGGGCGGGGAATCACCTCTAGGAACTTCTCATAGAAGGCATCGCCGATGCAGGCGATGATGATGTAGCCGGTCTGGGTTCTAAAGGCATTGTAGGGTACGTGAACGAAGTGCGCATTGCCCATAGGCTCGGGGACTATCCCTGACATGAGGTACATGGTCGCCATGTAATTGAGCAGCGAAATCTGCACGTCAAGCATCGAGACATCGACATGCTGGCCTCGCCCGTTCTTGCCGCGGGCGATGAGCGCCGCAAGGATGCCGAGTGCGCCAAACATCCCACCGCCAAGGTCCCCAATCGGGATTCCGGATCTGACCGGCTCTCCGCCCGGGAACCCGGTGATCGACATGCCGCCGCCCATCCCCTGAACCACCGAATCGAATGCGGGCCGAGTGGGTTCCGGACCAGTCTCGCCAAACCCGGACACGGAGCAGGTCACGATCCTGGGGTTGATTGCGGCGAGCGTCTCATGATCAATTTTCAGGCGTTTGGTGACACCAACACTGAAGTTGTCGAAAACGACATCCGCCTTGCGCACCAAGTCGTAAAAGACTTCCCGGCCAGCATCCGACTTCAAATCGATGCAGACGCTCTCCTTACCGCGATTGAGCGTCAAGAAGTAGGCACCCATTCCTTGACGGGAATACTCGGGGCTCGTTGCCAGCAGTTGGCGCGTCCCTTCTCCGCTTATTGGGGATTCCACCTTGATTGCCCTCGCCCCGAGGTCGGACAGGAGCATGGCGCCATAAGGACCTGACAACATGTGCGTCAGGTCCAATACGAGAATGTTTTCGAGGGATTTCACAAATGTTCCCTTGGTATTAGATACTGTCATGGAGTTGCTTAGAGCAATGCCCATGCCAGTTTTACATTAATAACCAAGCATCTGTTTTATATATGAATTTACATTTCTCCGCCTGATTCAATGAGAGCTGATATTTCATGAATGTTTCAAATAGTGTTTCTCGTAACAAAATGCGATGTAACATGAAACGTTTTTGAAACATCGCCATGACTCAATCAGGGGGGAAAGAAGGATATGGTGCTACAGAAGAATTCCGAGGCGGTGCTGCGCAAACCGAGAATCTGCGTCATGGGTTACAAGGGGCTCAACCGACTCGTGCATTCCGTCTTGGCGGATTATGGGAACCAGGCCGACATCGTCGTAGTCGATCAGGTTTTCGATGAGGCACTCACCGTCGCGAAAGATCTGGAACGAAACAAGGCGGCCGACGTAATCATCAGCGCGGGCGCAAATGCAACGATCTTGCGCTCCGCGCTGACACTTCCGGTAGTACCCATCAAAGTGACCGGCTATGATGTGCTGCTTGCCTTGATGAAGGCACGAATGGTTTCAGAGCGCGTCGGAATCGTCACCTACCGTGACCCGATTCCTGAACTCGAGGCCACGAAGAGCCTGCTCAAACTGGAAGTTTCTCAGCGCACTTACCAGACGTTGGAAGATGCACGGGATTGTTTCCGGAGTTTCGCGGCGGAAGGCTACCAGGTCATCGTCGGATCGAGCGTGGTCGTCGATCTCGCCGAGCAGAACGGTATCGTGGGTATTTTGGCCTACAGCCAGACTTCGATACGCCAGGCAATCGACGATGGCATCGAAATCGCACGCATCGCCAAGATCGAAAGCGCCCGTTACGAGCAACTCAATATCGTGCTGCATCACCTGCAGGAGGCGGTTCTCGCCGTTGATTCCTCAGAGAGGATTACCGCAATCAATCCTGCGATGGAGCGGATGATCGGGGTCCCCTGTGCCGAGGCTTTGGGCCGCGTGCTCAGCGATCTTGCACCGCCTCTGTCGCTGCGCGGGGTGTTGTCCTCCGGCGAAGAAGCCTTGGAACGGGTGGTACAGCTCAATCTGGCCACCTGCGTTGCCAACCATATTCCAATCCGCGAGCAAGGATTGATCTCCGGTGCGGTCCTGACGCTCCAGGATGCTCGCGTCATCCAGCGCGCCGACACCAACATCCGGAGCCAGCGCCGCGTACGCAATCTTGCTGCCCGCTACCATTTCCATCAGATTGTCGGAAACAGCAGCGCATTCGCTCACGCCCGCCTCGCCGCCGAACGTTATGCCAGCACGAATTCGACGGTATTGATTACGGGTGAGAGCGGGACCGGCAAGGAATTGTTCGCCCAATCCATCCACAATGCCAGTAGCCGCAGAGACAAGCCGTTTGTCGCAGTCAACTGTGCCGCCTTTCCGGAACCGTTGCTCGAAAGCGAATTGTTCGGCTACGAGGAAGGCGCCTTTACCGGCTCGCGCAAAGGAGGGAAGCCGGGGCTGTTCGAGGTCGCCCACACCGGCACTATTTTCTTGGACGAGATCGGAGATATGCCGATTCCCTTGCAGACAAGGCTGCTTCGCGTCCTGCAGGAGAAAGAGGTCGTCCGTTTGGGCAACGCGCAACCCGTCCCCATCGACGTACGTATCATTGCCGCCACTCATCAGGATCTTATGCAGCGAGCCGAAAACGGTCTGTTTCGCGTCGACCTCTACTATCGCCTGAATATCCTTCACTTGCATCTGCCTGCTTTGCGCGAGCGCGTAGATGACATTCCCATCCTGGCACTGCAAATGCTGCATGCCTCGCTGCGTCGCTCAGGATCCAGCCTCCCAGCCGATCAGGCGCTGGCGCCACTCATGCCCTATCTTCGCTCCTACCGCTGGCCGGGAAATGTTCGTGAACTGGAGAACGTCGCCGAGCGCCTGGCGGTCTCTCTGAGCGCTTGCCAGATGGCCACGGAAATAAACTACAATGATTTCAGCGAGGATTTCCCGGAGATTTTCTCCGGGAAACCTGTCGAGGAGGACATGTCCTCCTTATCGCATCGGCCGTTGGAAGCCACCACGCTCAGCGAAATCATGGCCAAGGCAGGCGGAAACAGGCAGGTCGCGGCAAAAATGCTGGGCATCAGCCGCACGACACTCTGGCGTCATCTCAAAACAATCGGGACGACTTAGATCTGCGTCACCCTACCCATCCGACGGATCAACGCCAGCTTTCCTGCAATCACTTGGTCATTATTTGCCCGAGTGTCTTACAAGAATGCCCTAGGTACCCTCTAGAACGGGATATCGTCCTCGAAGTCGTTGAAGCCGCTGCCGGCGTTGCCCGGGGTATTACCCGAGGACTGGGCCGCGGGCTTGGCGGCGACGCCGGCCGACTGCGCCGGCCGCTCGTCGGCCTGGCCGCTGCCCTGGCGACTGCCCAGCATCTGCATGGTGTCGGCGATGATCTCGGTGGTGTATTTCTCCACGCCTTCCTTGTCGGTCCACTTGCGCGTCTTCAGCGAGCCCTCGATATAGACCTGCGAGCCCTTCTTCAGGTACTGGCCGGCGATTTCGGCCAGCTTGCGGTAGAAGACGAGGCGATGCCATTCGGTCGCCTCCTTCTTCTCGCCGCTGTTCTTGTCCTTCCAGGTGTCGGTCGTGGCCAGCGTGCAGTTGGTCACCGCTTCGCCGTTGGGCATGTAGCGGGTCTCCGGATCGCGGCCGAGATTGCCCACCAATATCACTTTATTCACCGATGCCATTTCGATTCTCCTTGTCGATTCAACCTTGTCGATTCAAGCTTGCAGCAATCTGTTCGCGCCGGCCTCGTCCCAACCGCTCATGCGCACCTTCAAATAGGCCACCCCCTCGTCGGCGATGACCATCGCCTCGGTCACCCCATCGACCGCCGCCAGAGCGGCGGAGAGCCTCTTCGCGCGCGCCTCGTCCAGGTCGCCGACGACGTGGCGCATCAGGGTCCGCACCTGCGGTGGCGGCGTCATCGACAAGGCCAGGAGCAGCCAGACCAGCCCCAGGCCGGTGGCGAAGACGAACACCGCGGAACGGCTCACGTGCTGGGCCAGGAAGCCGCCGAAGGCGCCGCCCAGGAACAGGCCGAGGAACTGGAAGGTGTTGTAGACGCCGATGGCGGTGCCCTTGCTGCCGGCGGGAGCGATCTTCGAGATCAGCGAGGGCAGCGTCGCTTCCAGCAGGTTGAAGGCCAGGAAGAACAGGAACAGGGTGATCACCACGCCGGCGAAATTGCCGATGAACACCGCCATCAGCAGGCTCGCCGTGGCGAGCAGGGCTACCGCGCCGCAGAACACCGGCTTCATCTTGCCGTACTTCTCGGCGATGATGATCGCCGGAATGACGGCGAAGAAGGAAATCACCATCACCGGCAGATAGACCTTCCAGTGCTGGGCGACGGGCAGGCCGCCCACTTCCACCAGCACCAGGGGAATGACCACGAACAGGCCGCGCATCGCCGCGTGCAGGGTGAAGATGCCGAAGTTGAGCCGCTGCAGTTCGAGGTTCTTCAATATCGAGAAGATCTGGCCCGGCACCGTTTCCGCGTCGGCGTGGACCCGGCTGACGACCGGATTGGGAACGACGAAGCGGGTGACCGCCATGGCGGCGATGGCCAGAACGCCGGTGAGCGCAAAGATGCCCGGCACGCCGATCAGGTGGCCCAGGGTGGGGCCCGCCACCATCGAGATGGCGAAGGTGGCGCCGATGCTGAGACCAATGGTCGCCATGCCCTTGGCGCGGTTTTCCTCGCGCGTCAGGTCGGCGATCAGCGCGATGATCGACGAGGCGACGGCGCCGGTGCCCTGGATCAACCGGCCGAGGATGATGATATAGATGTCGTGGCCGCCGGCGGCGATGAAGCTGCCGATGGCGAACAGGGCGAGGCCCATGTAGATGACCGGCTTCCTGCCGATGTGGTCGGAGAGCAAGCCGAAGGGAATTTGCAGGATGGCCTGGGCCAGGCCGTCGATGCCCAGCGCCACGCCGATCAGAAAGTCGCTGCCGCCGCCGGGCAGGTCGCGGGCATAAATCGCCAGCACCGGCAGGATGGAAAACATGCCGAACATGCGCAGGGCGAAAATGAGCGCGAGGGAGGTCGTCGCCTTCTTTTCCAGTGGGGTCATCTTGTCTGCTGTGTTCATGGAACGGGCCGGGAAACCAAAAGCAGGTATATTACTTGGTTCGCCCGACGCCTTGCCAGAAAAAACGACCCTCATGGACAGCCTCAAGATCCGCGGTGCGCGCACGCACAACCTCAAGAACATCAGCCTCGAACTGCCGAGGAACAAGCTCACGGTGATCACCGGCCTGTCCGGCTCGGGCAAATCGTCGCTGGCCTTCGACACGCTCTACGCCGAGGGCCAGCGCCGCTACGTCGAGTCGCTCTCGGCTTACGCGCGGCAGTTCCTGCAGTTGATGGAAAAACCCGACGTGGACCTGATCGAGGGGCTCTCCCCGGCGATCGCCATCGAGCAGAAGGCGACCAGCCACAACCCGCGCTCGACCGTCGGCACGGTCACCGAGATCCACGACTACCTGCGCCTGCTCTACGCCCGCGCCGGCACGCCGCACTGCCCCGAGCACGACCTACCGCTGGAAGCGCAGAGCGTCTCGCAGATGGTCGATCAGGTGCTCGCCCTGCCCGAGGACACGCGGCTGATGATCCTGGCGCCGGTGGTGGCCAACAGGAAGGGCGAGCAGCACGACCTGTTCGCTGAGCTGCGCGCCCAGGGCTTCGTGCGCCTGCGGGTCGACGGCAAGGTGCACGAGATCGACGCGCTGCCGCAGCTCGCCAAGAACGTCAAGCACACCATCGACGTGGTGGTCGACCGCCTCAAGGTGCGCCCCGACGCGCGCCAGCGTCTGGCGGAGTCCTTCGAGACGGCGCTGACCCACGCCGAGGGGCGGGCGGTCGCGCTGGAAATGGACAGCAACGTCGAGCACCTGTTCTCGGCCAAGTTCGCCTGCCCGCTGTGTTCCTACGCGCTGCAGGAACTGGAGCCGCGCCTGTTCTCCTTCAACAACCCGATGGGCGCCTGCCCCAAGTGCGACGGTCTGGGCAGCATCCAGTTCTTCGATCCGGCGCGGGTGGTCGCCTATCCCCACCTGTCGCTCGCCGCCGGCTGCATCCGCGGCTGGGACAAGCGCAACCAGTTCTACTTCCAGATGCTGGAGAGCCTCGCCAAGCACTACGGCTTCGACACCGGAACGCCCTTCGAGGAACTCGCCGAGGACATCCGCCGAGTCGTGCTCGACGGTTCCGGGCGCGAAAAGATCCCCTTCCGCTACCTGTCGGAAGCCGGTCGCGCCACCATCCGCGAGCACGTCTTCGAGGGCATCATCCCCAGCCTGGAGCGGCGCTACAAGGAAACCGACTCGCAGATGGTGAGGGACGAACTGGCGAAATATCTCAACCAGAGACCCTGCCCCGATTGCGCGGGCACGCGGCTGCGCCGCGAGGCACGCCACGTATTCATCGGCGGCCGCGCCCTGCCGCAAGTCAGTTCGCTGGCCTTGGGCGCCTGCCGGCAGTTCTTCCTCGATACCCAGCTCACCGGGCAGAGAGCGCAGGTGGCGGAGAAGATCATCAAGGAGATCGAATCGCGTCTGTCCTTCCTGATCAACGTCGGTCTCGACTATCTCTCGCTCGATCGCTCGGCGGAGAGCCTCTCCGGCGGCGAATCGCAGCGCATCCGCCTGGCCAGCCAGATCGGCTCCGGTCTCACCGGGGTCATGTACGTCCTGGACGAGCCCTCGATCGGCCTGCATCAGCGCGACAACTCGCGCCTCCTGGCGACGCTCGCCGACCTGCGCGACCTGGGCAACACGGTGATCGTGGTCGAGCACGACCAGGAGGCGATCGAATCGGCCGACTACGTGGTGGACATGGGCCCCGGCGCCGGCGAACACGGCGGCCACGTGGTCGCCGCGGGCACGCCGGAGGAGGTCGCCGCCAATCCCGATTCGCTGACCGGCGCCTATCTCTCGGGGCGAAAAAAGATCGCGGTCCCCGGCCGGAGAACCCCGGCGGATCGAGAGCGCATGCTCTCCATCGTCGGCGCCCGCGGCAACAACCTGAAGGACGTGACGCTGGAACTGCCGGTGGCGCTATTCACCTGCGTCACCGGCGTCTCGGGCTCGGGCAAGAGTACGCTGATCAACGACACGCTCTACGCCGCCGCGGCGCGCCACCTCTACGGCAGCGCGCAGGAACCGGCGCCGTACCGGGAGATTTCCGGCCTGGAATTCTTCGACAAGGTGATCAGCGTGGACCAGAGCCCGATCGGCCGCACGCCGCGCTCCAATCCGGCCACCTACACGGGATTGCTGACGCCGATCCGCGAGCTGTTCGCCGGCGTGCCGCAGGCGCGCGAGCGCGGCTACGGCCCGGGGCGCTTCTCCTTCAACGTCAAGGGCGGACGCTGCGAAGCCTGCCAGGGCGACGGCATGATCAAGGTGGAGATGCACTTCCTGCCCGACATCTTCGTCCCCTGCGACATCTGCCACGGCAAGCGCTACAACCGCGAGACCCTGGAGATCCGCTACAAGGGCAAGACCATCCACGAGATCCTGGGCATGACCGTGGAGATCGCGCGCGAATTCTTCGACCCGGTGCCGGTGGTGGCGAGGAAGCTGCAGACGCTGATCGATGTCGGACTCTCATACATCACGCTGGGACAAAGCGCCACCACGCTCTCCGGCGGCGAGGCCCAGCGCGTCAAGCTGGCGCTGGAGCTCTCTAAGCGCGACACCGGCCGCACCCTGTACATCCTCGACGAACCGACCACCGGCCTGCACTTCGCCGACATCGAGATGCTGCTCACGGTGCTGCACCGCCTGCGCGATAACGGCAACACCATCGTGGTCATCGAGCACAACCTCGACGTCGTCAAGACCGCCGACTGGGTGATCGACATCGGGCCCAGCGGCGGCGACGGCGGCGGCCGCATCATCGCCGCCGGCACGCCGGAAGCTGTCGCCGCCGTCGCGGACAGCCACACCGGCTTCTACCTGGGCAAGCTGCTGGGGCGCCCGGAGGCCGCGGCCAAGAAGCGCAAGAGGCGCTGAGATGCTGCCGGCCCTCGCCATCAATGCCGTCGCCATGATGGCGGCAGCGCTGGCGCTCTGGCTGTCCGCAGCTCAGCCGCCGCAACTCGCCGCCCACGTCGCCCTCGCGCTCGGCGTCCTGCCATTGATCCTGGCGGCGATCGCGCACTTCGTGCCGGTGCTCGGCCGCGGCGAGGGCGCGCCGAAATGGCTGCAGCGCACGGCGCTGGCCGCCTGGGCCGGCGGCGCGCTGGTCGTTGCCGGCTTCGCCGGTCTCCTGCCGCAACCCGGGGCCGAACTCGCCGCCGCGGCCCTCGCGGGCACGGCGACGCTGACGCTGCTCGCCTGGACCGCGCACCGTGCCCGCCGCTGCCTGGGCCGGCCCCACCCGGGTCTGGCCTGGTATCTCGCGGCGCTGGGCTTTCTCGCCGCGGCGCTCGTCGCCGTGCCGCTGATGAGCCTCTGGCCGGAGCAGCGTCAGGCGCTGCGGCTCTTCCACCTGCACGCCAACCTGCTCGGCTTCGTCGGCCTGACGGCCATCGGCACACTGCAGGTGCTGCTGCCCACCGCCGCAGGACGTGCCGATCCGAGCGCCGCCGTCCGCCTGAGCGGCGATCTCAAGCTGGCGGTGGCCGGCGCCGCCGCAATCGCAGTCGGCGCAGCCTGGAGCCTGCCGCTGGCCATCGTCGGCGCCTGCCTGTACGCGCTTCCCCCGCTGCGCATGGGATGGCACTGGCGAGCGGCCTTCCCGGACCGGATCAACTGCCGCCACGGCGCCGCGTCCTCGCTGGTGGCCGCCTGCGTCGGCCTGATCTTCCTGGTGTTGGCCGGCATCGGCCACGCCCTGAACTACTTGTCGGGTCAGGATGCACTGTCAGGCTTCGTCGCCGCCTTCTTGCTGCCGCTGGTCACCGGCGCCGCGACGCAGCTCCTGCCGGTCTGGCTGCGTCCCGGCCCGAGACAGCCGTGGCACGACCGCATGCGCGCGGCGCTGGGGCGCCACGCGCTGTTGCGCTCGCTGCTCCTGGTGGCGGGCGGAACCCTTGCCGCACTCGGCCAGCCTTCGGGCCTGTGGCTGGCGGCGGCCGGCATCGCACTGTTTGCTGTCGCGCTGATAAGGGCCTTGCGGACGAAAAAAAACCCCGGCTGACCGGGGTTTTTTTTCGGTGCGCCCTGCCGGGCGCACATCGGGTAGGGGACAGGGTTACCCCTGTCGCCCTCCCACACCACCGGACGTGCGGTTCCGCATCCGGCGGTTCATTGAACACACTGGAGGCCGAGGGCGCTCATCGGATCCTTGCCCTGAACTGCATTCCATCGGGCGTCCCAGTTCTGCTGCAGCAGCGTCCCCGTGATCCCGGAAAAGATCGTCACGCCGAAGGTCACGAGGCCGATCGCCCAGGTGCGCCAGCGGCCGTCACGCCAGGCCGCCTTGAAGAATTTCGCGAGCAGGTGCAGCACCAGACCGAAGTAGAACACCTCCACTCCCCAGAAGTGGACGGAGTTGAGGAAGTGGCCCGCCGGTGATACGTGCCACCAGCCGGGACCGAAGATGGCGATGATGATTCCGCTCCCGATGACGACCACCAGTGCTGAAAGGGTGGTCGTTCCGAAGAAGTATGCCAGTCGGTTAGAAAAATATGAATTCAGGAGGGGTCAAACGTAGCGTTGATCGTGCGCCCGCCCAAGAGCTGGCATTCGCCCTGCCCGCCGCCCGCCATGCCCGACGATGGTGAAAATAGCAGGAAACGGCAGCGCATCCGTTTCCCCGCCGGACCGCTCAGGTTTGCCAGCACCTTGCCCGAATAATAAGTGACGAACTGCGTCGTGTCGTAGCCGCCCTGAAATGCGCCGCCCGCAAACGGCCCGCCCCAATACGGCCAGTCGCTCCAGCCATCATTCCAGCCCACCCATAACGGCGCCAGTATTTCCCGCCGTGTCTGGTGGGTAATCTGGAAGAATCGACCATGATAGATCGCATGCTGCAGCGTCGCCGTCATCGTGCCCTGCTGCCCGCCGTCGGTGCTTTTCCAGGTGAAATGCACCGGTTCGCCGGGCTGGTGGTTGCCCGATATATCGCCTTGGCCCGTGCCCATCGTCGTACAGCCGCTCAGTACTGCCAAGCTTGCCAGCATAATGAATCCCATCGCCACTGATTTGTTCACGATCCGCTCCTAATCACTACTGGTTGTAAAAAATGTACGGACAAGCTGCACGTCATGTTTGTCTATCGCGAAAGCGATGGACAAATCCAGCCGTTCACGAACCCGGTTTCATCAGCGCGGCCCGTTGCTACGCACCGGTCTTGAGTTTCATACGCGCTACTTTCAAGGTGAATTCAGGTTGACTGCGTGGAAAACGTTTGCTTCTTTTGCGTCGGAGATGAGCCTGGTACGCGGCAGCTCAGGCGACGGTGTGATGATCGAACGAAGCAAGACCGGAGGTCGTGAGCAGTTCATACGCCCGCTTGATCTCCTGCGCGTCGCCATGAACGATCAACAGGAACTTGTCGGACTTCAGCGCGGTTTCGTAGCGCAGCACGGAATCCTTCGGAATGCCAATTGCCATCAAGGCGCCGACCAGGGCGCTGGCGCCACCACCCAGGACGGCGCCTTGCAGGCCACCGAAGATGGTTGCCGCGAGCGGACCCAGGATGATCACATGGCCCACCACCGGCACGAATAACAGGGCGGAGCCGAACAGCATCCCCATCAAGCCGCCCCAGAACACACCGAGCTTGCCCATGAACTTGGCCCGATCGCCGGCATTGAGAAAGCCGACGACGTGTTCCTCGGTGTGGTAATCCCTGCCGATGATCGAAAGCTTCTTCATGTCGAAACCGGCGCGTTGCAGCGCCTTAACGGCGGATTCCGCCTGGGTATGGTTGCCATACACGGCGACGGCAATATCGGTCTTGGTCATGGTCTGGTTCATGGTCTGGTCCTTTTCATGTTGCGCTATCGGGTTTGCACGTCGATGCCGCGGTGCTGTCTTTGTCCGTGCGCCCATGTTTCGAACTTTAAGCCTCGGCCCGGCGGATGCAAGCGCCCGGAAGTCATGACTTCGACGTGTCGCAGGTCACGACCTGCATGTGACCAAGGTCACTTGCGCCGCGCTGGGCCTTGCATATGGGCGCTCAATCGTAATGGGGTCATCGACGAAATCTGCCGGCGCGCGGGTCGTTGCCACCTCATTGCCCGTCCTGGAATGGAATCTCGGCGTCTTTCTCAAAGCGTTTTTTACGCTTTTTACCAAACGTCCAAAGCAGCACGCCTATGAACAGCACCAGCAGGATGACTGTGTAGATAGCGTACACGTTCCCGCTCATGAGCTTTCTCCTTCGGTGTTAACGCCATTCTTTCGGTCGGTTCGAGCTCGCGCGTGGCTTCCCGTGCGCTTGCCGTCGCCATCGATCAGTTTCGGTTTGCATTTGGGTCTCGGCGTCGGCTGCGCGATCGTTTCGAAATGGC
>JAJZPJ010000086.1:5868-11010 GCA_021811225.1 Pseudomonadota bacterium | reverse complement strand
ATAAAAGTCGTCGTCTCGGCGCTGGTCGTCGTCGCGGTCTCCGAGATCGCCAAGCGGTCTACCGGCTTCGCGGCGCTGGTGGCATCGCTGCCGCTCACCTCGCTGCTGGCCTTCGTCTGGCTGCACCTGGAGGCCTCCCCGTCCGCGAGGATCGCCGAGCTCTCCGGCCAGATCTTCTGGCTGGTCCTGCCCTCGCTGCTGCTGTTCCTGCTCTTGCCGATCCTGCTCAGGCACGGCCTGGGCTTCTGGGCGAGCCTCGGCCTGTCGTCTGCGGCCACCGCCGGCGCCTATCTGGCGCTGCTGCCGCTGCTGCGCCGCATCGGGGTGGGCTTATGAACATGGCGCGACGCAACCGGTGATGGCGAACGGCGGGTACAATTTCGCAACAACCGCCGCCCTGGTGATGCTCCACCCGGCCGGCCCCAAGGACATTCGATAAAGGAGAGTCATCATCGAAGCGACCAACGCCTTTGTAGCAGCACGCGATTTTCTGATCGCCAAGCGCGAGGATTATGCCGGCGCTTACGCGGGCTTCAGGTGGCCCGCGCTCGACCGGTTCAACTGGGCGCTCGACTATTTCGACGTCATCGCCAGGAACAACGACCGGCCCGCGTTGTGGGTGGTCGAGGAGGACGGCAGCGAGACGCGGGTGAGCTTCGCGCAGATGAGCGAGCGCTCCAACCGGGTCGCCAATTTCCTGCGTCAGGCGGGGGTGAAGCGCGGCGACCGGGTGCTGGTGATGCTGCCCAACGTCGTGCCGCTGTGGGAGATCACCCTGGCCGCGATGAAGCTGGGCGCCGTGATCAGTCCGGCCACGACGCTGCTGGTGGCGGCCGATCTGCAGGACCGGATCGATCGCGGCGAGATGCGCCACGTCATCGCCGACGCCGCCGGCAGCGAGCGCTTCGCCGCCGTTCCCGGCAGCTATACGCGCATCGCGACCGGCGCGCGCGTGCCCGGCTGGCTGTCGTATGCCGACGCCGACGCCGCCCCGGCGCAATTCCAGCCGGATGGGCCGACCCAGGCCACGGACCCGTTCCTGCTCTACTTCACCTCGGGCACCACCGCCAAGCCGAAGATGGTGCTGCACACGCACCAGAGCTATCCGGTCGGCCACCTGTCGACGATGTACTGGATCGGCCTGCGCCCGGACGACGTGCATCTCAACATCAGTTCGCCGGGCTGGGCCAAGCACGCCTGGAGCTGCTTCTTCGCGCCCTGGAACGCGGGCTCGACGATCTTCATCTACAACCAGGCGCGCTTCGACGTCAAGAAGACGCTGGAGGTGCTGGTGCGCTGCAAGGTGACGACCCTGTGCGCGCCGCCGACGGTCTGGCGCGCGCTGATCCTCGAGGACCTGAAGGCCTACCCGGTGGCGCTGCGCGAGCTGATCGGCGCCGGCGAGCCGCTCAATCCCGAGGTCATCGAGCAGGTCCGCGCCGCCTGGGGCATGACTATCCGCGACGGCTACGGCCAGACCGAGACCACCTGCCAGATCGGCAATTCCCCCGGACAACTGGTCAAGACCGGCTCGATGGGCAAGCCGATGCCCGGCTATCGCATCGCGCTGATCGATGCCGACGGCAAGGAGGGCGACGAGGGCGAGATCGGCATCCGCCTGAAGCCCGCGCCCGTCGCCCTGATGACCGGCTACATCGACAACGCCGAGCGCAGCGCCGAGCTGCTCGGCGGCGACTACTACCGGACCTCGGACGTCGCCAGCCGCGACGCCGACGGCTACTACTGGTACGTCGGCCGCGCCGACGACGTGTTCAAGAGCTCGGACTACCGCATCAGCCCGTTCGAGCTGGAGAGCGCGCTGATCGAGCACGACTCGGTGGCGGAGGCCGCCGTGGTGCCCAGCCCCGACCCGATGCGGCTGTCGGTACCCAAGGCCTACATCGTGCTCAAGCCCGGCGTCGAACCGTCGCGGGGCACGGCGCTGGCGATCTTCCGCTTCATCCGCGAGCGGCTCGCCCCGTACAAGCGCATCCGGCGGATCGAGTTTTCCGAGCTGCCGAAAACCATCTCGGGCAAGATCCGGCGGGTCGAGCTGCGCGGCGTCGAGACGGCGCCCGGAACCCAGTCCGCGCGGCGGACGAACGAATACTGGGAAGAAGATTTTCCCGAGCTGAAATGAGCCGGCGCTGATCGTCGATTCGGAGCAGAGCGATGTCGCAATCATTCCCCGGACTGTCCGCTCAGCACGCCCGGTTCATCGCCGAGCAGAAGATCTATTTCGTGGCCACCGCCACCGCCGACGGCCGCGTCAATGTCTCGCCCAAGGGCATGGACTCGCTGCGCATCCTGGGCGAGCGGCGCCTGGCCTGGCTGAACGCCACCGGCAGCGGCAACGAGACCGCCGCCCACGTCCAGCAGAACCCGCGGATGACCCTGATGTTCTGCGCCTTCGTAGGCGACCCGCTGGTCCTGCGCGTGTTCGGCGAGGCCCGGGCGATCCACCGCAAGGATCCCGAGTGGCCGGATCTCCATGCCGGTTTTCCGCCGATTCCCGGCGCCCGCCAGATTTTCGACGTCGCGATCAGCTCGGTGCTGACCTCCTGCGGCATGGGCGTACCGTTCTTCGACTACCGGAGCGAACGGGAGCAGCTCTCCGACTGGGCCAGGGGCAGGGGCGAGGCGGGTCTGGCGCAATATTGGCGGGACAAGAACCAGCAGAGCATCGACGGCCTGCCGACCCACATCGTCGCGAAGAATCTCTGAACGCGATGCCGGCGACGCGAATGCCGCGGCTTCACCGCCAGGCCGAGCCGGCCGATCTGCCGCGGATCGTCGACATCTACAACGCCACCATCCCCTCGCGCCGGGTCACCGCGGACCTCGAGCCGGTGTCGGTGGCCAGCCGCGTCCCCTGGTTCGAAGCGCACCGGCCCGATGCCCATCCGCTGTGGGTGGTCGAGGCCGACGGCGACATCGCCGCCTGGCTGAGCTTCTCCGCCTTTCATGCCCGGCCGGCCTACGCCAGGAGCACGGAACTCAGCATCTACGTCGACCGGCGCTTCCGGCGGCAAGGACTCGGCGGCTACCTGCTGGCCGAGGCGCTGGCGGCCGCGCCCGAGCTCGGCTTCGAGTCGCTGCTGGGCCTCGTCTTCGGCCACAACCGGGAGAGCCTCGCGCTGTTCGAGCGCTTCGGTTTCGTCCGCTGGGGCGAGCTGCCCGGTGTGGCCGAACTGGACGGCATCCGGCGCGATCTGGTGATCGTCGGCCGCCGGGTCGACGAATCGGCTTCGGCCGGTCGCTGCGCTCGGAATCGTAGCGGTCAGGCGCTGGATTTCGCCCTGCCCGGCTGGCAGGCGCCGCCCCCGCCGCCGCGCGCGGCCATCGAGGGCCGCCTGTGCCGGCTGGAGCCGCTCGATCCCGAGCGCCACGCCGCAGCGCTCTATGCCGCCGACGGCGGGGAGGCCGGGAGCGGCAGCTGGACCTACCTGCCGTACGGGCCGTTCGAGGATTTCGCTGCCTACCTCGCCTGGGTCGAGCAATGCCGGCGCAGCAGCGATCCGCTGTTCTACGCCATCGTGGCGCAAGGACAAGCGCTGGGCGTGGCGAGCTATCTGCGCATCGATCGCGGCAACGGCAGCATCGAGGTCGGCCACCTGCACTTCTCGCCGCGCCTTGCGCGCACCGCCGCGGCCACCGAGGCGATGTTCCTGATGATGAAGACCGCCTTCGAGCTGGGCTACCGCCGTTACGAATGGAAATGCCACGCCCTGAATGCGCCCTCGCGCGCCGCGGCGCAGCGCCTCGGCCTGTCGTTCGAGGGGATCTTCCGCCAGGCCGCGGTGGTCAAGGGGCGCAACCGGGACACCGCGTGGTACGCCGCGATCGACAGCGAATGGCCGGCGCTTCGCGCCGCTTTCCAGTCCTGGCTGGAGCCGTCGAATTTCGATCCGCAAGGCCGGCAGAAGACGCCGCTGTCCGGGCTCACCGCTCCCATCCTCAAGCGGTGCGGCTGAGATCATGACCGCCATCGTCGAAGCGGACCTCGCCGACCCGCGCCACGCCGACGCCGTGGTCCGGTTGCTGGACGAGTACGCTGCGGACCCGATGGGCGGCGGCGAACCCTTGCCCGAATACGCCCGGAACAACCTGGTGCGCGAGCTGCGTGCGCGCCCGACGGTGCGCATCGTCCTGGCCTTCGAGGGCGACGATCCGGCCGGAATCGCGCTGTGCATCGAGGGATTTTCTACCTTCAATTGCCGGCCGCTGATGAACATCCACGACCTCGCGGTGAGCGCAAGGTATCGCGGCCGGGGCATAGCCCGGGCGCTGATCGCCCAAGTCGAGCGGATCGCCCGCGCCATGGATTGCTGCAAGATCACCCTGGAAGTCCTGGAAGGCAATGCCCCGGCGCAGTCCCTCTACCGCTCCTGCGGCTTCGCCGGCTACCAGCTCGACCCGGCCTCGGGTCGGGCGATGTTCCTGCAGCGGCTGCTGACCTGACAAAACTTAGATACCGGAGGTACCCCGTGCGCAAAAAATCCCTGCCCTTATCCCGCGTCTATCGCCTGCTCGAACCCGGTCCGGTGGTCCTGGTCACGACCGCCCGGCGCGGCGTCAATAACGTCATGACCATGTCTTGGCACACGATGATGGAATTCGAGCCGCCGCTGGTGGGCTGCGTCGTCAGCAACCGCAACCACAGCTTCGCCGCGCTGAAGGCGAGCCGCGAGTGCGTGATCAACATCCCGACGGTGGAACTGGCGGAAAAGGTGGTGGCCTGCGGCAACACCTCGGGCCGGGACATCGACAAGTTCGCCGCCTTCGGGCTGACGCCGGCCCCCGCGGCGCTGGTCGCCGCGCCGCTGATCGCGGAGTGCTACGCCAACCTCGAGTGCCGCGTCGTCGATACCCGGATGGTGAACAAGTTCAACTTCTTCGTGCTCGAAGTGGTCAAGGCCTGGATCGATCCGGCCAAGAAGCAGCCGCGGACCTTCCATCATCTGGGCATGGGCGCGTTCGCGGTCGACGGCAAGACGATAGAACTGCCCTCCGAAATGAAATGAGGGAATACCGGATAGCGGCGATCCCCGGCGCCGGCATCGACTGGGTGATCATCCGCGAGAACTCGGAGGGCGAGTACGCCGGCAACGGCGGCCGGGTGCATCGCGGCCTGCCCGAGGA
>JAJZPJ010000086.1:0-5768 GCA_021811225.1 Pseudomonadota bacterium | reverse complement strand
GCGCCGAACTGGGTGCTGATCGCGTAGGCGACGCCGCAGGCGAGCATCACCGGCACGGTGAGCTGGAACTGGTTGGTCATCTCCAGCACCATGACGATCGACATCAGCGGCGCGTGGGTCACCGCCGCCAGCACCGCCGCCATGCCGATCACCGCCAGCACGCGCGGATCGCCCACCAGCGCCGCACCGAACCAGGTCGAGGCCAGGTGCGCCATCAGGTAGCCGCTGGTGGCGCCGACGAACAGGGTCGGGGTGAACACCCCGCCGATCGCGCCTGAGCCGGAACTGATGACGGTCGCCAGCACCTTGGCGCCCATGATCACCGCGACCCAGTGCCAGACCACGTTGCCCTGCAGCACCTCGGACACGACGCTGTAGCCGTTGCCCCAGACGTCCGGGACCGCCGCCGCAATCAGGCCGGCGATCACGCCGCCCGCACCCAGACGCAGCGGCAGCGAATCGATCCGTCCGAAAATCTTGCGCGCGCGCTCCAGCATTTCGATAAAGGCCCAGCCCAGACCGCCGCTGATCACGCCGGCGGCGATCGCCACGCCCAGGCTGGTGGGCACCAGCGCGACCGTGGGCATCACGTACAGGGGCTGGGGTTCGATCAGCCAGTAGACCAGCGCGCTCGAAGTGCCGGCGGCGATCAGCACCGGCGCGATGGTGTGCCGGGCGAAGAAACCCAGCGCCAGTTCCAGCACGAAGACCACCCCCGCGATCGGCGCGTGATAGGCGCAGCCGATACCGGAGGCGATGCCGCAGACCAGGATCGCGTTGCGCTCGTCGTCGGTCATCGGCAACACCCGCGCCAGCCACGAGGCGAACCAGGCGGACAATTGCACCATCGGTCCTTCCTTGCCGATCGAGGCGCCGGTGCCCACCGACATCAGCGCGGAGATGCTGCGCACGAGCGTGGTGCGGTCGTTCAGCAGGTAATGTCCTTCGCGGGCGGCCTCGATGTAGTCCACGTGCTCGTCGCCGTCCGGGCCGCGCGCCGCCCAGCGCAGGCCCCAGTGCAGGATGAGGCCCGCGCCCAGGCCGCCGAAGGCTCCCAAGAGGCCGCGCTGCAAGGCCGTGATGCTCTCGGCGGCGGCCACCAGGCCGCCCATGTGGCGCGTCGACAGCCATTCGGCGCCCTTGATCAGGGTGCGGAAGCCCTGCGTCGCCGCGGCTCCCAGCAGGCCGGCCATGACCGCGGCGAGCCACAGCTTGACGGTCCGGGCGGCACCGCCGATGAACGGGTGCCACTCGCTCGGCGCCGGAGACAGCTCAGGCGTTTCCATAGTTTTCCACTGCTGGGTTCGAAGGGAGCGAACGGGAAGCGATCGGGAGGGCGTCACCGGCGCAGTAGGATTGCGCCGATCGCTGATGGGGGTTGATGCAAGACACGCGCGTGAAGCTCTATTCGATCGGGGTGTTAAAAAGGCGCCGCTTCTGACAATATCTGGCTGCGATCAGTGAGCAAATACGCGCAAGTAGGTCAGTACGCCGGCTGCCGTTGGAGATACTACTCAAGGCAGAGGGATATTACAACGCCGACCCGCCGCCGCCAACGCCTTTGCCCGGAAACGGAAATGAATTTATGAATATACCGATTTACCAAGTCGATGCCTTCACCCACCGCCTGTTCGGCGGCAATCCCGCCGCGGTCGTCCTGCTCGACGACTGGCTGCCCGACGCCGTGCTCCAGGCCATCGCCGCCGAGAACAATCTGGCCGAGACCGCCTTCGTCATCCCCCGGCCCGACGTCGCGCCGCTGCGCTGGTTCACGCCGGCGGTCGAGGTCGATCTGTGCGGCCACGCCACCCTCGCCGCCGCCTACGTGCTGTTCCGGCATCGCTATGCCGCGGCCGAGCGCCTGTGCTTCGACACGCGCAGCGGCGAGCTGACGGTCGCGCGCGCAGGCGAGACGCTCAGCATGGACTTTCCCTCCCGGCCCGGACGGCCGGTCATGATCAGCGACGAGCTGGTCGCGGCGCTGGGGGCCAGGCCGCGCGAGGTCCATCTCGCCCGCGATCTGCTGGCGGTCTTCGCTTCGGAGGCCGAGGTGCGGGCGATCCGACCGGACTTCGCGGCACTCGCAGCGCTGGACGCATTCGCGGTGATCGTCTCCGCCCCCGGCGACGAGGTGGATTTCGTCTCGCGTTTTTTCGCGCCGGGCGCCGGCATTCCCGAGGATCCGGTGACCGGCTCGGCGCACTGCACGCTGATTCCCTACTGGGCAGGTCGCCTGGGCAAGACCGAACTCACCGCCCGGCAGATCTCGGCCCGGGGCGGCGAGCTGGCCTGCCGCCTGCGCGGCGACCGGGTCCTGATCGCCGGCCGCGCGGTCGAATATCTGCGCGGGGAAATCGCCGTCGGCGGCTGAGAGTCGGCGGAGCAGGTGTTTGAAAACGGGTAGAATTGCGGGTTTTCCCGGCGCCACTCCGCGGCTGTGACGCGGGCCGGCGCAATTTAGGAAACCCCATGCTCGTCGCTTCAAACATCACCATCCAGTTCGGGGCCAAGCCCCTGTTCGAGAACATCTCGGTCAAGTTCGGCGAGGGCAACCGCTACGGCCTGATCGGCGCCAACGGCTCGGGCAAGACCACCTTCATGCGGATCCTGGCCGGCGTGCTCGAGCCCTCCGGCGGCAACGTCTCGGTGGACGCCCACGAGCGCATGGCCTTCCTCAGGCAGGACCAGTTCGCCCACGAGGAACAGCGCGTGCTCGACGTGGTGATGATGGGCCACGGCGAGATGTGGGCCGCGATGCAGGAGAAGGACGCGATCTACGCCAACCCGGAAGCGACCGAAGAGGACTACCTGCACGCCGCCGAGCTGGAGTCGAAGTTCGCCGAGTACGGCGGCTACACCGCCGAGTCGCGCGCCGGCGAGATCCTGCTCGGCGCCGGCATCCCGACCGAACAGCACACCGGTCCGATGAGCGCCGTGGCGCCGGGCTGGAAGCTGCGCGTGCTCTTGGCCC
The DNA here is from genome assembly GCA_021811225.1 of Pseudomonadota bacterium. GTDB lineage: Bacteria > Pseudomonadota > Gammaproteobacteria > Burkholderiales > Rhodocyclaceae > CAIYYX01. Next base: position 2,797 of record JAJZPJ010000086.1, on the reverse strand, counting down.
AGGCGCTGTTCTCCGATCCGGACATCCTGCTCTTGGACGAGCCGACCAACAACCTCGACATCGACACCATCCGCTGGCTGGAGGACATACTCAACCAGCGCACCAGCACGATGATCATCATCTCCCACGACCGCCACTTCCTCAACCAGGTATGCACCCACATGGCGGACCTGGACTACGGCACGCTCAAGGTCTATCCGGGCAACTACGACGACTACATGGAAGCCTCGACCCAGGCGCGGGCGCGCCAGCTCTCGGCCAACGCCAAGGCCAAGGAGCGGGTGGCCGAGCTGCAGGACTTCGTGCGCCGCTTCTCGGCCAACAAGTCCAAGGCGCGCCAGGCCACCTCGCGCGCCAAGCTGATCGAGAAGATCAAGGTCGATGACATCAAGCCCTCCAGCCGCCAGTACCCGTGGATCCGCTTCGAGGTGGACGACAAGGAGAAGCTGCACCGCCACGCCGCCGAGATCACCGATCTCTCCCACGGCTACGACCGGGTGCTGTTCAAGGATTTCTCCACCTTCATCGAGGCCGGCGAGAAGATCGCCATCATCGGCGAGAACGGCGCCGGCAAGACCACGCTGCTGCGCTGCCTGGCGGGCGAAGCGCTGGGCGGACTGACGCCCAAGCACGGCACCGTCAAGTGGGCGGAGAAGGCGCGGCCCGGCTACTTCGCCCAGGACCACGCCGAGGACTTCGCCGTCGACATGACGCTGTTCGACTGGATCTCGCGCTGGACGCGCGAGGGCGACGACGAGCAGATCGTGCGCAGCACCCTGGGGCGGCTGCTATTCACCGGCGACGACGGCAAGAAGTCGGTCAGGGTGATCTCCGGCGGCGAGCAGGGACGGATGCTCTTCGGCAAGCTGATCCTGGCCAAGCCCAACGTGCTCTTGATGGACGAGCCGACCAACCACCTCGACATGGAATCGATCGAGTCCTTGAACACCGCGCTCGACAAGTATGCGGGCACCCTGGTCTTCGTCTCGCACGACCGCGAGTTCGTCTCCTCGATCGCGACGCGCATCCTGGAGATCAAGGGCGGCGCGATCATCGACTACAAGGGCAACTACGAGGACTATCTCGCCAGCCAGGGGATAGAGTGACGCGGCCAACCTCGTTCGTCGGCAAGATGGCGCAGCGCCTGCTGGCGGCGTTCGGCTGGAAGCTGGTGTATCAGCCGCCGGCCGTGCCCAAGGCGGTGATCGTCTTCTACCCGCACACCTCGAACTGGGATTTCGTCATCGGCATCGTCGCCCGCGCCGTGATCGACCTGCCGGTGCACTGGGCGGGCAAGGACGACCTGTTCCGCTGGCCATTGCGCACGCTGTTTACCAAGCTGGGCGGCGTCCCGGTCAACCGCCGCGAACGCACCGGCTTCGTCGCCCAGATGGCGGCCGAGTACCGCAGGCGCCGCCGCTTCTATCTGGCCATCACCCCGGAGGGCACGCGCCGCAGGACAGACTTCTGGAAGAGCGGCTTCTACCGTCTGGCGCTGGCCGCCGATGTGCCGCTCGGCCTGGCCTTCATCGACTATCCGAGGCGCGAGATCGGCATACTCGGCTACCTCGGCTTGAGCGGCGACGAGAAGTCCGACCTGCAACGGATCGCGGCGAGCTACGCCGGCCGGCACGGCAAATACCCTGAACAGGAGGGGCGCATCGCGCTCTCTCCGGGCGGGATGGCGACGTGATCCTGCTGCGCAATCTGTGCTTCGGCCGCAACGGCGAACTGCTGGTCGAGGACGCCAGCCTGCAGCTGCACCCGGGCTGGAAGATCGGCCTGATCGGCGCCAACGGCAGCGGCAAGTCCTCGTTCCTGGCCTTGCTGAGGGGCGAGCTGCACGCCGAGTCGGGCGACCTGGAGCTGCCGCGCTCCTGGGTGCTGGCCCACGTCGCCCAGGACACGCCGGCGCTGCCCGACGCCGCGCTGGAGTTCGCGCTCGACGGCGACACCGAACTGCGCGCCGTCGAACGCCAGCTGGCGGCGGCCGAGGCCGTTCCCGAAGGCAGTCACGATGGCAACCTGATCGGCGAGCTGCACGCCCGCTACGGCGAGATCGGCGGCTATTCGGCGCGCGCGCGCGCCGCCGAACTGCTCCACGGCCTGGGCTTCTCCGACGCCGATCACGCCCGGCCGGTCGCAAGCTTCTCCGGCGGCTGGCGCGTGCGCCTCAACCTGGCCCGCGCGCTGATGTGCCGCTCCGACTTCCTGCTGTTGGACGAGCCGACCAACCACCTCGACCTCGACGCCGTGCTCTGGCTGGAGGGCTGGCTGAGGAGCTATCCGGGCACGCTGCTCTTGATCTCGCACGACCGCGACTTCCTCGACGCCGTCGCCGACCACACGCTGCAGCTGGAACAGGCCAAGCTCAAGCTCTACAGCGGCGGCTACAGCGACTTCGAACGCCAGCGCGGCGCGCAGCTGGCGCTGCAGCAGGCGCTGCACGAGAAGCAGGTGCGCGAACGCGATCATCTGCACAGCTTCATCGAGCGCTTCCGCGCCAAGGCCTCCAAGGCGAGACAGGCGCAGAGCCGGATCAAGGCGCTGGCGCGGATGGAGGAGGTGACGGCGGCGCACGTCGACACCCCATTCACCTTCCGCTTCCGCGATTCCGGCCCCGCCCCCGATCCGCTGCTGGTGGTGCACGAGGGCCGCGCCGGCTACGGCGAGCAGACCGTACTCTCGGACATCAAGCTGACGCTGCGTCCGGGCCAGCGTCTGGCGCTGCTGGGCCGGAACGGCGCCGGCAAGTCGACCCTGGTCAAGCTGCTCGCCGGAGAACTGGCCCCCCTCT
>JAJZPJ010000085.1 GCA_021811225.1 Pseudomonadota bacterium | reverse complement strand
CCGGCCAAGGGCATCGACCGCGTCACCGACCTGTTCATCGCCCGCGGCGTCATCGTCGGCATCGACCAAGCGCCGCAGGGATTCGAGACCGGCGGCACGCTCGACGCCAGCGGCTGCATCGTCTGTCCCGGCCTGGTCGATCTCTCGGCCCGGCTGCGCGAACCCGGCTTCGAATACCGGGCGACGCTGGAGTCGGAGATGGCCGCGGCGGCGGCCGGCGGCATCACCAGCCTCGCCTGCCCGCCCGACACCGATCCGCCGCTGGACGAGCCGGGACTGGTGGAGATGCTGCGGCACCGCGCACGCATGCCCGCCTTCGGCCATGTCTATCCGATCGGGGCGCTGACCCTGAAGCTCGCCGGCGAACGCCTGACCGAGATGGCGGAACTGGCCGAGGCCGGCTGCGTCGCCTTCGGCCAGGCCAACGCCGCGATCATCGACACCCAGGTATTGCAGCGCGCGCTGCAGTACGCCTCGACCTTCGGTTTCCCGGTCTGGCTGCAGGCGCAGGACCCCTTCCTGGCGCGCTCGGGCGTGGCCCACGACGGCGAGGTGGCGGCGCGACTGGGCCTCGCAGGCATTCCCGTCGCGGCCGAGACCATCGCCCTGGCGACCATCCTGCAGCTCGCCCGGGAGACCGGCGCCCAGATCCATCTGACCCGCATCTCCAGCGCCGCCGGGCTGGAGATGATCGCCGCGGCCAGGCGTTCCGGAATCAACGCCACCTGCGACGTCGCCATCCACCACCTGCACTTGTGCGATCACGACATCGGCTATTTCAATCCGCAAGCACGGCTCGACCCGCCGCTGCGCGGCACGGCCGACCGCGACGCGCTGCGCCGCGGGCTCGCGGACGGCACGATCAACGCGGTCTGCTCCGACCACACGCCGGTGGACGACGACGCCAAGCAGGTGCCCTTCGACCAGGCCGAGCCCGGCGCCACCGGCCTCGAACTGCTGCTGCCGCTGACCCTGAAGTGGGCGACCGAGATGGGGCTGCCGCTGCCCCAGGCGCTCGCCAAGATCACCTCGGACCCGGCCGGGATTCTCGGCATCGAGGCCGGTAGCCTGACGCTCGGCGCCGCCGCCGACATCTGCATCTTCGACCCCGAGGCCAGTTTCAAGGTCAGTCGCGAGACCCTGAAGAGCCAGGGCAAGAACACCCCCTTCATGGGCCAGGAGCTGCCCGGGCGGGTCCGGGCGACGCTGATCGACGGCCACCTCGCCTACGACGGTTCCTGGAACTGAACGCCGCCGCGAGCGACGGCTGCGGCTCAATCGACCAGGCGGGCGCGGGCGGCGGCGGCGTCGATGCCGCTGATGCGCACCCGCTTCTCGCGCGAACTCGCGCCGCCGACCAGCTCGATGCGGCGCCTGGCCACATCGAGACGGTCGGCGAGAAACGCAATCAGGCAATCGTTGGCGCGGCCATCGACCGGCGACGCGGCCAGGCGGATCTTCAGCGCTCCGCCGTGCATGCCCGCCAGCTCGCTCCTCTTAGCGCCCGGCTGGACGTGCAGGCTCAAGAGGACATCCTCGCCGTCGGAGCGCAGCCAGTCGCTCATCCGGGAAACAGCGGGAACAGGCCCTGCTGCGCCGAGGCGAGCACCGAGAGCAGGACTTGCAGAATCAAGAGCAGCACCAGCGGCGACAGATCGAGCCCGCCGATCGGTGGGATCAGCCGCTGCAGCGGGCGCAGGAAGGGGCGGGAGATGGCGTCGAACACCGGCGCCAGCGGCGCGTAGGGATTGATCCAGGACAACAGCGCGCTGACGATCACCGCCGCGATGAGCAGATAGATCGCCAGGTGCGCGGTCGCGAGCAGCGCCAGCAAGGCCAGGCTGAGCACCGCCGGGAGCGTGACTGCGGCGGCCGGAACGAACAGGCCATAGACCAGGCCGTGGAACATCGCCTGCGCGAGCCAGGCCAGGAACAAAGTGGAGAGATCGAGACCGAAGGCGCTCGGAATCACGCGCCGCATCGGCGCCACCGCCCAGTCGGTGACGGCGACGATGAACTGGCCGAGCGGGTTGCGGAACGGGGCGCGGCTCCATTGCAGGGCGAAGCGCGCGATCAGCGCCAGGGTGAAGAAGCTGAACAGCCAGTCGATGATCTGGTAGAACAGTTGGGCGAGCATCAGTCCTTCCCCATCAGTTCGCCCAGTTCCCGGCCGCGGGCGTTGGCCGCGGCGACGCCGCGGCCGATTCCGGCGGCAACGCCGTCGCGGGCGAAAGACAGCAGCGCCGCCTCGGTGGTGCCGCCCTGGGAGGTGACCCGCTCGCGCAGCACCGAGATCGCCTCCTGGCTCTGTTCGGCCAGGCGCGAGGCGCCGACGAAGGTCTCGATCGCCAGGGCACGCGCGGCAGCGGCGTCGAAGCCCAGGGTCTCGGCCGCCTGCTGCAGCGCTTCGATGAAGTAGAAGACGTAGGCCGGGCCGCTGCCCGAGACGGCGGTGACCGCATCCATCTGCGCCTCGTCCTCCAGCCACAGGGTGGAGCCGACGGCGCGCAGGATCTTCTCGGCCATGTCGCGGCCCTCGCGTCCGACCGAGGGATCGGCGTACAGGCCGGTGATGCCCTCGCCGATCAGCGCCGCCATGTTGGGCATGGTCCGCACCAGCAGTTGGTAGCCGCCCAACCAGCGCCCGATATCGGTCAGGCGCAGGCCGGCGGCGACGCTGACCACCAACTGGCCGGTGAGCCTGCCGGCCAGCGGCGAGAGCGCGGCCCGCATCTGTTGCGGCTTGACCGCCAGCACCAGCACCTCGCAATTGAGCGCCGCCTCATCCACCGCCGCGCAGCAGCGCACGTGGAAGGTCTCGGTGAGCCGCTCGCAGTTTTCCGCCAGCGGCTCGACCACCTGGATGGCGGCGGCCGAGAAGCCCTGCTTGCGCAAGCCGCCGATCAGGGCATTGGCCATGTTGCCGCCGCCCAGGAATGTGATTTTCATGGTGCTCCCTCCTTGAGTCTTGTCCCGAAGATTGCCGTGCCGATCCGGACGATGGTCGCGCCCTCCGCGATCGCCGCTTCCAGGTCGTGCGACATGCCCATCGACAGCGTGTCCAGCGCCATGCCTTCGCCATTCAAGCGCGCCAGCAGTTCGCGCAGCAGCGCATAGCGCCGGCGCAACAGCGCGGTGTCGTCGCTCGCCTCGGGGATGGCCATCAGGCCGCGCAGCTCGAGGCCGGGCAGGACGGCGACGGCGCGCGCCAGCGCCGGCACCTGTTCAGGCGCGACGCCGCTCTTCGCCGCCTCGCCGCTGACATTGACCTGCAGGCACACCCGCAGTGGCGGCATCCCGGCCGGGCGCTGGTCCGACAATCGCGTCGCGATCTTCTCGCGACAGATCGCGTGCGCCCAGTCGAAGCGCTCGGCGACCGCCCGGGTCTTGTTGCTCTGCAGCGGGCCGATGAAATGCCATTCGAGATCGAGGTCGGCGAGTTCGGCGATCTTCGGCAGGCTCTCCTGCAGATAGTTCTCGCCGAAGGCGCGCTGGCCGCAGGCCGCCGCCTCGCGCACCGCAGCCGCCGGCCAGGTCTTGGAGACCGCCAGCAGGCGGACCGATTCCGGGGTGCGTCCGGCGGCCCTCGCGGCCGCCGAAATCCGCGCGTTCACGGCTTGCAAGTTGGCGGAAATATTGGTCATAATGCCCCGAAACCTCGGCCGCAGTATAGCATCGGCCGCTCGGCCATCTCCGGGAAACTCGCCACATGGATATCACCGAACTGCTCGCCTTCGCCGTCAAGAACAAGGCCTCCGACCTGCACCTGTCCTCCGGCCTGCCGCCGATGATCCGCGTCCATGGCGACGTGCGCCGGATCAACCTGCCGGCGATGGAACACAAGGACGTGCACGCGATGGCCTACGACATCATGAACGACAGTCAGCGCAAGCACTACGAGGAAAATCTGGAGATCGATTTCTCCTTCGAAGTGCCCAACCTGGCGCGCTTCCGCGTCAATGCCTTCGTTCAGCAGCGCGGCGCCGGCGCGGTGTTCCGCACCATTCCGTCGAAGGTGCTCTCGCTCGAGGAACTCCACTGCCCGAAGATCTTCGGCGAGATCGCCGAGACGCCGCGCGGCATCGTGCTGGTGACCGGACCCACCGGTTCGGGCAAATCGACCACGCTGGCGGCGATGGTCGATTACATCAACGAGAAGGACTACGGCCACATCCTCACCGTCGAGGATCCGATCGAGTTCGTGCATCAGTCGAAGAAATGCCTGATCAACCAGCGCGAGGTCGGTCCGCACACGCTGTCCTTCGCCAACGCCCTGCGCTCGGCGCTGCGCGAGGACCCGGACGTGATCCTGGTCGGCGAAATGCGCGACCTGGAGACCATCCGCCTGGCGCTCACCGCGGCGGAGACCGGCCACCTGGTGTTCGGCACGCTGCACACCTCCTCGGCGGCGAAAACCGTCGACCGGATCATCGACGTGTTTCCCGCGGCGGAGAAGGAGATGGTGCGCTCGATGCTGTCGGAATCGCTGCGCGCGGTGATCTCGCAGACGCTGTTGAAGACCAAGGATGGTTCCGGCCGCGTCGCGGCGCACGAGATCATGATCGGCACGCCGGCGATCCGCAACCTGATCCGCGAGGCCAAGATCGCCCAGATGTATTCCGCGATCCAGACCGGACAGAACGTCGGGATGCAGACCCTGGACCAGAATCTCACCGATCTGGTCCGGCGCAACGTGGTCTCGAGCGCCGAGGCGCGCACCAAGGCGGCCAACAAGGACGCCTTCGCCGGGGGGTAAATCATGGAACGCGACGAGGGCATCAAGTTCATGAACCAGTTGCTGACCATGATGGTCGGCAGACACGGCTCGGACCTGTTCATCACCGCCGGCTTCCCGCCGGCGATCAAGGTCGATGGCAAGGTGACGCCGGCGACGACCCAGGTGCTGACCCCGCAGCACACCGTGGAACTGGTGCGCGCGATCATGAACGATCGCCAGGCGGCCGAGTTCGAGGCGACCAAGGAGTGCAACTTCGCCATCCATCCCAGCGGCATCGGCCGCTTCCGCGTCAATGCCTTCATCCAGCAGGGGCGCGCCGGCCTGGTGTTGCGCACCATCAACACCAAGATCCCGACCATGGAAGAGCTGGTCCTGCCCGCGGTGCTGAAGGACGTGACCATGTCCAAGCGCGGCCTGGTGCTGTTCGTCGGCGGCACCGGCTCGGGCAAGTCGACCTCGCTCGCGGCGATGATCGGCTACCGCAACGAGAACAGCTACGGCCACATCATCACCATCGAGGATCCGGTCGAGTACGTGCACGAGCACAAGAACTGCATCATCACCCAGCGCGAGGTCGGCGTGGACACCGAGTCCTGGGAGATGGCGCTGAAGAACACCCTGCGCCAGGCGCCCGACGTCATCCTGATCGGCGAGATCCGCGACCGCGACACGATGGAGCACGCCATCGCCTTCGCCGAGACCGGCCACCTGTGCATGGGCACGCTGCACGCCAACAGCACCAACCAGGCGCTCGACCGGATCATCAACTTCTTCCCCGAGGAGCGCCGCCAGCAGCTCTTGATGGACCTCTCGCTCAACCTGCGCGGCCTGGTGTCGCAGCGCCTGATCCCGCTCAAGGACGGGCGGGGACGCGCCGCGGCGGTGGAGGTGATGCTCAACTCGCCGCTGATCTCCGACCTGATCTTCAAGGGCGACGTGCACGAGATCAAGGAGGTCATGAAGAAGTCGCGGGAACTGGGCATGCAGACCTTCGACCAGGCCCTGTTCGATCTCTACGAGGGCGGCCGGATCAGCTACGAGGACGCGCTCCGGAACGCCGACTCGGTCAATGACCTGCGCCTGGAGATCAAGCTGCGCGGCAAGGAATCGACCGGCCGCGACCTCACCGCCAGCATCGGGCACCTGGACATCGTTTAGCCGGCGCTATTTTTTGGCAGCCATCGCGGCGGGAACTAGCGGTTGCCGCCGGCGACCATCGGGAACAGGTACAGGCGGCACTCCAGGGGACCGTTGTAGAGCGGGATGCGCCGCTTGGCCTGGAGCCGGATCAGCTTGGGCAGCGCCGTATCGCCGGAGAAAAACCAGCACCGCCAGCCGGCGAAGTGGCGCTTCAACGCGTCGCCCAGGCGCGGATAGAAGGCGGCGAGTTCCTCGACTTCGCCCAGCCGCTCGCCGTAAGGCGGGTTGGCGATCAGCACGCCGGCAGCCACGCCCGCGGGCGCATGAAGCTCAAGGATGTCGCTCTGCCGGACCTCGACCAGCTCGTCGAGGCCGGCGTGGGCGAGATTCTGGCGGGCGCGCGCCACGGCGTCGGCGGAGACGTCCGAGCCCCAGATCGGCAGGGTCTTGGGCGCCGTCTCGCGCCGGGCGGCGGCGGCCCGGCACAGCCCGTGCCACAGCGCCGCATCGAAATTCCTCAGGCGCTCGAAGCCGAACTCGCCCGGCTCGCGCGACAGGCCCGGCGCGTCGCCCAGGCTCATCTGCGCCGCCTCGATCAGGAAGGTGCCGCTGCCGCACATCGGATCGATGAGCGGCGTGCCCGGCTGCCAGCCGATCAGGCGCAGGATGCCGGCGGCGAGATTCTCCTTGACCGGCGCCTCGACCTTGGCGATCTTGTGGCCGCGGGCCCACAGCGGCTCGCCCGAGGTGTCGAGATAGAGCGTCGCGGTGTCGGCGGTGAGAAACAGGTGGGGGCGCACTTCGGGCCGCGCGGTATCGACGTTCGGCCGGATGCCGCAGGCGTCGCGAAAGCGATCGCAGACCGCGTCCTTGACCCGCAGGGTGATGAACTCCAGGCTCTTCAGCGGCGACTTGATCGCGGTGACATAGACGCGCAGGCGGCGCTCGACCGCGAACAGCGCCGGCCAATCCACGCCGAGGGCGAGACGATAGACGTCATCCTCGCTGCTGTAGGGGCCGCGCGCGACCCGCCAGAGCACGCGGCTGGCGATGCGCGACTCGAGGTTCACCCGATAGCAGGTCTCCCAGCTGCCGGCAAACTGCGCTCCGCCCGGCGCCTCGCGGATCTCGGTGGCGCCGCAGGCGGCGAGATCCTCGGCCAGCAGCGGCTCCAGTCCGCGCGGACAGGGGGCGAAGAATTTCTCGCTCATGAATTTCAAAACGGCTTGAGCACGACCAGCAGCACGATGACGATCAGCACCAGCACCGGAATCTCGTTGAAGAAGCGGAACCAGACGTGGCTTTTGCTGTTCTCGCCCGCGGCGAAGGCGGCGAGCAGCCGGCCGCAGTATAGGTGATAGCCGACCAGGAGCGCGACCAGCGCGGTCTTGAGATGCAGCCAGCCGCCCGAGAAACCGTAGCCGAACCACAGCCAGAGGCCGAAGACGATGGCGAGCAGGCCGATCGGGGTGACGAAGCGGTAGAGCTTGCCCGCCATCAACAGCAGGCGCTCGCGCTCGGCGGCGCTGCCCTCCGGCACCATCGCCAGATTGACGAAAATGCGCGGCAGATAGAACAGGCCGGCGAACCAGCTGATGACGAAGATCAGATGAAAGGATTTCAGCCAGAGCACTTCAGGACTCCTTGCGGATGGCGGCCAGGCCGGCCGCGACGGTGGGATAGGATAGATGCATGCCCAGTTCGCGCTTCAGGCGCCGGTTGTCGAGCCGGCGCGACTCGCGCATGAACGATAGCACAGTCGGCGCCAGGACCCGCTCCGCCTCGGCGCGCCCGACCCGGGGCGGATGCGGCAGATCGAAGGCGTCGGCGACGGCGTCGAACCACTCGGCCATGCGCAGGGCCGAGTCGTCGCTGGCGTGGTAGGCGCGGTTCGGGCGGCCCCGGCGCAGCGCCGCGAGGGCGGCACGGGCCAGATCGTCACCGTGGATGTGGTTGGTGAATACGTCGTCGCCGGCGGCGAGCACCGGGTCGTGGCGGCGGATGCGTTCGAGCGGCAGACGGTTTGCGGCGTAGATTCCGGGCGCGCGCAGGATGGCAACATTGGGGCCGCCCGGCAGCCTGCCCCAGCGGCGCAGTTCGGCCTCGGCATCGACGCGGCGTCCGGCCCGCGCCGTTTTCGGCCGGGGCCGCCGCGTCTCGTCGATCACGGCGCCGCCGCAGTCGCCGTAGATGCCGCTGGTGCTGATGTAGACCAGGCGCCGTGGTAGAATTTTTCCGCGCCGCAATGCGGCGATCAACCGTCTGGTGCGCCAATCTCGGCCGATGCCGGCGGTATCGGCAGACTCCTGCGGCGGCGCGAAATGCAGCACCAGGTCGGCCAGGCCGGCGAGCCGGGCGAGCGTCGCCGGGCGGTCCAGATCGCCGCGGACCGCGGTGACCCCGAAGCGGGCGAGCTCAGCGTCGAGCGCCGCGTCGGGCGCGCGCACCAGGGCGTAGAGGCGGTAGCGTCCGGCGAGCAGCGGCAGGCTCCGGCGCGCCACGTCGCCGCAGCCGATGATCAACAATCTTTGCATTCTCCGATTATCTCATGGCCTTCCAGATCACCATCCAACCCAGCGGCCACACCTGCAGCGCCGAGGCCGGCACCCCCATCCTGCGCGCCGTCCTCGACGCCGGCCTGATGCTGCCCTACGGCTGCCGCAACGGCGCCTGCGGCGCCTGCAAGGGCAAGCTGCTCTCGGGCAGCGTGGACTACGGCTGCGCCGAGCCCGGCGCCTTGAGCGAGCAGGATCGGGCCGATGGCCTGGCGCTGTTCTGCTGCGCCACCCCCTTGTCCGACCTCGTCATCGAGTCGCGCGAGCTCCAGGCGGACAGCGACATCCCGGTCAGGACGATGCCGGCCCGGGTGCAGAAGATGGCGCTGCTCGCGCCCGACGTGATGGCGCTGTCGCTGAAACTGCCGGCCAACGAGCGCCTGCTGTTTCTCGCCGGCCAGTACATCGAGATCCTGTTGAAGGACGGCCGCCGCCGCGCCTTCTCGCTGGCCAACGCGCCGCACGACGACGAGCTGCTGCAACTCCACGTCCGGCGGGTGCCGGGCGGCTTGTTCACCGGCCAGGTCTTCGGCGCCATGAAGGAGCGCGACATCCTGCGCTTCGAGGGCCCGCACGGCGACTTCTACCTGCGCGAAGGCTCGGACAAGCCGGTCATCCTGTTAGCCGGCGGCACCGGCTTCGCGCCGATCAAGGCAATCGTCGAGCACGTCCTGCACCAGCGAATGGCGCGGTCGATGACGCTCTACTGGGGGGCGCGCGAGCCCGCCGGTCTGTACCTGCCCGAGCTGCCGCGGCGCTGGGCGGAGGAGCACGAAAACCTCCGCTACGTGCCGGTGGTGGAGGCGCCGGACCCGGACTGGCAGGGGCGCCGCGGCCTGGTGCACCAGGCGGTGCTGGAGGACTATCCCGATCTCTCCGACCACCAGGTCTATGCCTGCGGCGCACCGCTGATGATAGACGCGGCCAGACGCGATTTCGTCGCCCGCGGCCTGCCCGAGGAAGAGTTCTTCGCCGACGCCTTCAGCTTCGCGGCTGACAGCCGGAACCCGGGCGCCTCTTGAACGCACGGCCGGTTGGCGACATGGCCGCCCCGGGTTATGATTGAACTCTGAATGTTATAGGATCAAACTATGAGGGTTCAAATCGCCATCATCGGCGCCGGCCCGGCGGGGCTGTTGCTCGGCCAGCTGCTCGCCCGCGCCGGCATCGATGCGATCGTGATCGAACAGCGCAGCCCCGACCACGTCCTGGGGCGGATCCGCGCCGGCGTGCTGGAGCAGGTGGCGGTCGACCTCCTCGACGAAGCCGGCGTCGGTGCGCGCATGCACGCCGAGGGGCTGGTGCACGAAGGCTTCGAACTGGGTTTCAACGGCGGCCGCCAGCGCATCGACCTCGCCGGGCTGACCGGCGGCAAGCGGGTGATGGTGTATGGTCAGACCGAGCTGACCCGCGACCTGATGGACGCGCGCGCCGCCGCCGGCTTGCCGACCGTCTATGGGGCGCAGGACGTCAGCATCCATGACTTCGGCGGCGAGCGGCCGCGCGTCCGCTACCTGAAGGACGGGGTCTGGCAGGAGATCGTCTGCGACTTCATCGCCGGCTGCGACGGCTATCACGGCGTCTGCCGCGCCAGCGTGCCGCAGGGCGCCCTGAGCATCTACGAGCGCGTCTACCCCTTCGGCTGGCTGGGCCTGTTGTCCGATACGCCGCCGGTGTCGGAGGAACTGATCTACTCCTCCCACCCGCGCGGCTTCGCGCTGTGCAGCATGCGCAGCCGCAGCCGCAGCCGCTACTACGTGCAGTGTTCGCTCGACGACAAGGTGGCGCAGTGGTCCGACGCGATGTTCTGGGACGAACTGCGCCGCCGCCTCGACCCGCGGGCTGCCGCTTCGCTGGTGACCGGCCCGTCGATCGAGAAGAGCATCGCGCCGCTGCGCAGTTTCGTCGCCGAGCCGCTGCGCTTCGGCCGATTGTTCCTGGCCGGCGATGCCGCCCACATCGTGCCGCCGACCGGCGCCAAGGGGCTCAATCTCGCCGCCTCCGACGTCCGCTATCTGTCGCGCGCCCTGGTCGAGTTCTACGCCGGCAGCAGCAGCGGCATCGACCACTATTCCGAGAACTGCCTGCGGCGGATCTGGAAGGCGGAACGCTTCTCCTGGTGGATGACCACCTTGCTGCACCGATTCCCCGGCACCAGCGGCTTCGACCAGAAGCTGCAGGAAGCGGAGCTCGACTATCTGGTGCACTCGACCGCGGCCCAGGCCGCGCTGGCCGAGAACTACGCCGGCCTGCCATTTTAGTGCCCGTTTGGTCCCGGACGCCCGGGACCATTACGGGCACTTATGCCGCGCAGCGGCGGGGGCCGTTTCCTCACCGAAGCCCTCCCCAGCGACGGGCACTTATGCCGCGCAGCGGCGAGTGCCGTTTCCTCACCGGCCCCCCGGCGACGGCGCTCACGCCGCGCAGCGGCGGCATTTCAGCAGCACTCGCGCCACTGCAAGCCCCGGGATTGCCCTACACTTGCATTCCGCAAGCCGCGCCCCCATCTGGCGCCCATGTCCCAAAGGAGTCGACAAGATGATTCGTAAATTCTTTCTCACCCTGCTGTTGCTGGCCTCT
>JAJZPJ010000084.1 GCA_021811225.1 Pseudomonadota bacterium | reverse complement strand
CAGGTGGCGGTGCAGAAGCCGCAATGCACGCAGGCCCTGAGGATGGCGTCGGCCTCGCGCCCGGCCGGGGTATCGCGGATGAAATCGGCGAGCCGGGTCTGCAATTCAGAACTCCCTGAACATCCGGCCGGGATTGAAAATCCCCGCCGGGTCGAAGGCGCGCTTGAGCCGCCGGTGCAGCGCCAGCAAGGGCGGCGGCGGTGCCTGGAAGGCGCCCTCGGCCCTAGCCTCCTCGCTGCCCCGGAACAGCGTCGCGTGGCCACCGGCGCCAGCCGCCGCGGCGCGGATGCGCTCGGGCGCGGCACCCGACTTCAACCAGCGCAGAGCGCCGCCCCACTCCAGCAGCTGCGCGCCGGGCAGATCGAGCGGGGCCGCCACCGAGGGCAGGGACAGACGCCACAGCGGCGTATCGTCGGCGAAGAAGGCGGCGCGCTGCTCGCGCAACGCGAGCCAGAAGGCGGCGCCGTCGGCGACGCTCTCGCCGCCGAGCTGGCGGCACGCCGCCGCCACCGCGGCGCTGGCGCCGGACAGGCGCAGCGTCAGCGCGTCGTCCTGCCAGCAACTGGCCGAGATCGGCAGCGGCCGGCCGGCCCAGCCGTTCAAGAGCTCCAGCGCGCGGCCCTGCGGCACCTCCAGGCGCAGCGTGGCCTCCGCCGCGGGCAGCGGCAGCACCTTCAGCGACACTTCGAGCAGCAGGCCCAGGCAACCCATGGCGCCGGCCATCAGCCGGGAGACGTCGTAGCCGGCGACGTTCTTCATCACCTGACCGCCGAAATTCAGCACCTCGCCGCGACCGTCGAGCATCCTGACGCCGAGGACGAAATCGCGCACCGAACCGGCGGCGACCCGGCGCGGCCCCGACAGGCCGGCGGCGACGACGCCGCCCAGGGTCGCGGCTTGATCGAAGCGGGGCGGCTCGAAGGCCAGCATCTGTCCCTCTCCGGCGAGCGCCGCCTCGATCTCGGAGAGTTGCGTGCCGCAGCGGGCGGTGATCACCAGTTCGGTCGGATCGTAGGCGACGATGCCGGCGTGGCGCCTGGTGTCGAGCACCTCGCCCTCGAGCGGACCGCCGTAGAAATCCTTGCTGCCGCCGCCGCGGATGCGCAGCGGCGTTTTCGCGGCCGCCGCCTGGCGCACCCGCTCGACAAGTTCCGCGGCGAAGTCGCCCATCAGTGCGCTCCCGGCGTGCCGGTCAGCCGGTATTCCGAACAGCGCCGCGGGGTGGGCACCGCCTTGCCCGGATTGAGCAGGGCGTCGGGGTCGAAGGCCGCCTTGACGGCCTGGAACAGCGACAGTTCCCGCATCGAGAACTGCACGCACATCTGCCGCACCTTCTCGATGCCGACGCCGTGCTCGCCGGTGATGGTGCCGCCCATCTCGACCGACAGTTCGAGGATCCGGGCGCCGAAGCCGGTGGCGCGCTCGGTCTCGCCCGGAACGTTGGCGTCGAACATGATCAAGGGATGCAGATTGCCGTCGCCGGCGTGGAAGACGTTGGCGCAGCGCAGGCCGAATTCTTCCGAGAATTCCTCGATGCGCGTCAGCATCTCGGCCACCCGCTTCCTCGGGATGGTGCCGTCCATGCACATATAGTCCGGGGTGATGCGCCCGACCGCAGGGAAGGCGGCCTTCCTGCCGGCCCAGAATTTGAGGCGCTCGGCCTCGTCGGCCGAGACGCGGACGTCGCCGGCGCCGGCGGCTTCCAGCACCGCGCGCAGCGCGGCGATCTCCTCGGCCACCTCCTCCGGCGTGCCGTCGGATTCGGCGAGCAGGATGGCGGCGGCGGAGAGGTCGTAGCCGGCATGGACGAAGGCCTCGACCGCCGCGGTGGCGGCGCGGTCCATCATCTCCAGCCCGGCCGGGATGATGCCGGCGGCGATGATCCTGGCCACGGCGTTGCCGGCGCTGACCACGTCGCCGAAGGAGGCCATCACCACCTGCGCCAGCAATGGCTTGGGCGTGAGCTTGACGGTCGCCTCGAGGACGACGCCGAGCATGCCCTCGGAGCCGATCATGAGCGCCAGCAGATCGAAGCCGGGGCTGTCCAGCGCGCCGCCGCCGATCTCGATCACCTCGCCGCCGATCAGCGCCACGCGCAGGCGCAGCACGTTGTGCACGGTCAGGCCGTACTTCAGGCAATGCACGCCGCCGGAATTTTCGGCGATGTTGCCGCCGATGGTGCAGGCGATCTGGGAGGACGGATCGGGCGCGTAGTACAGGCCGAAGCGCGCGGCCGCCTCCGAGATGGCGAGGTTCCTCACCCCCGGCTCGACGCGCGCGGTGCGCGCCACCGGATCGACTTCGAGGATGCGCATGAACTTGGCGAGCGAGAGCACCAGGCCCTGGCGCACCGGCGTCGCCCCCCCGGACAGGCCGGTGCCGGCGCCGCGCGCCACCACCGGCAGCCCGATCTCCTGGCACAGCCTGAGGACGGCGACCACCTGGGCCTCGGTCTCGGGCAGGGCGACCAGGAGCGGCATCTGCCGATAGGCGGTGAGCCCGTCGCACTCGTAGGGACGGAGCTCCTCGTCGCCCATCAGCAATCCTCGCGCCGGCAGGATCCGGCGCAGGGCGGCGATCGCCGCGTTGACGTCGATTGCGTCGCTCGCGTCGGCCGCATGCCCCTCGCCCAGCCCTCGTTGGCCGCTGTCCATCTTCCCGCCCCCTGTTTCGCCCCCCTTACTGGGCGCTCATTATGCTGCAAATCACAGGGTCAGCGCATCGGCTGCGGCGAGCGCCTCGATCTGCGCCTCGGCTCCTTCCTGGCACCGCAGCGCCAGCAGGCGTTGCCCGACATCCCGCCAGTGCTGGGCTCCCGCGGCGATCGCCGCCGTCAGCGCCGCGCGCTCCCCGCGCTCGCTCCAGTCGCGGTAGGCCAGGGCCAGGCGGGGAAAGAGCGCACGGCGCATGCCGTCGAAATTGGCGAACCAGAAGTGCAGCGAGGCAAGCGTCTCCCGTTCCAAGAGCGTCGGCAGGGTAGTCAGGCAGTCGGCGAGATTGTCGCGCACCGCCCGGGCCAGGATCTCGGCGCGCTTGCCGGAAAAGCCCGCCAGCATTTCCTCCCAGTCGGGACCGAACCGGCGCCCGACGGCGTGTTCGCCCAGTTCGTGCAGGATCAGGGTCTCGCACTCCGCCGCGCTCATCCGCTCGATCGCCCCCTGCCGGTCGCTGTCGTAACCGTAGTGGCCGAGCGCGCGCTTCAAGGCCCCGTCCCTTTGCTGCCCGTCCCAGGCCTCGGCCTTTCCCCACAGCCAGCGCGTCAGCGCCTCCCGGCGCAGATAGACGATGCCCCCGCGCGTCGCGGCCGGCGCCGCCGAGAGATCGCGCGCGACTTCGCGGCCCGACACCAGGACGACCACGCCGTCGCGCAATTCGCGCCGCTCCAGCTCGGCCAGGAAAAAGTGCGGCTGGTGGAAGCGGCCGATGCCGGCGCCATAGACCAGTCCGCGGGACAGCAGCTCGCGGTTGACGGCATCGACGGCGAAGGGGTCGACGCGCAGCTCGCCCAGGGGCAGCGGCGAAAAGTCGCAGGCCTCGAGTTCGCTCCAGTAGTTTTCGCGCGCAGCGATCCAACGGCTCACCTCGGCCCGCGCAGGCGGCGAGGACAGCGGCAGCCCGGCCTCCCAGCGATAGTACTCGCGCATCTCCAGCAGGTAGCTGCACAGCCCCATGCCGCGCGCATAGCGCGCATCGGCGATGTGGCAATTCCGCTGCACGACGGCGACGAGCTGATCGCGCGCGATGTTCATGGTCCGCTCCGGTTACGCTTGCGCCCGCTCCAGGCGGCGACCCCCTGGATGATGCGCGAGTAGGGGGCCTCCGCCAGGGATCCGTAGCGCGCCTGCGCCCGCTCGAGCAGCGCGTGCACCTCCGGCGCTGCCGCGGTGTCGTCGAGCGCCTGCTGCAATCCGCGCAGACCGCCGCATTGCAGCTTCAGTTCCAGCGCGTGGGGTAGCCGTTGATCGACGCGGGAGAGTTTCAGGGCGAAGCTCGAATTCTCGCGCAGCAGGGCGAGAAAGTCGCGGCAACCGGCCTGGGCCGCGGGATCGGTGCAGGCCAGGGTCTCGCGCTCGGCCAGGGCGTGCCGGCGCACCCGCGGACAGGCGGCGCAGCCC
This sequence comes from Pseudomonadota bacterium, assembly GCA_021811225.1. Lineage (GTDB taxonomy): Bacteria > Pseudomonadota > Gammaproteobacteria > Burkholderiales > Rhodocyclaceae > CAIYYX01. Next base: position 6,931 of record JAJZPJ010000084.1, on the reverse strand, counting down.
GCCAGCAAAGCCCGCTCGAAGACGCAGGGCGAGCGCTTGATGCCGCCGGCCACGGTGCCGTAAGCCGATTCGTCCATGGCTCAGTAATCGTCGCCGACCACCGGCTCGGGCGGGCGCACCTGCGAGAGCAGGTCCTCCGCCGCCAGTTCGTTGTCGGCGAAGATCATTTTTATCGCGGCGGACTGTGCGGCTTCGGCGCGCAGCGCCTTGACCGCGCTCGAGGCATCCTTGAACGAGGCGTGCTCTCCGACCAGTTCCAGGGTCTTCAGCGGCGGATGGATCTTGTAGACGTAGTAGGGCATATGGTTTCCTAGGCAACGTAAGTCTTCAGCGCCCGGCGTCGGCCCGGCTTGGCTTTCTGGATGATCACGCCCCGGACCGGCGAGAGGTCGGCGATGCCGATCTCCGGATAGGCGGGATTGAGCGGACAGAGTCTCCAGGCGTCGTCCGCGCGGCGCAGCTGGCGGAAGATCCATTCGTCGTTGTGCCAGGCCAGTACGTAGGCGCCGTCGGTGGCCAGACCTTCCGGCTCGATGATGATGACCTCGCCCTCGGCGAATTCCGGCAGCATGCTGTCGCCCAGCACCATCAGGGCGAAGGATTCGGCGCCGCTGCAGGCGTCGGCGGGGTCCTGCGGCGCGATCGGGATGATTTTGTTCATGTTCGGTCCGGGTCAATCGTGAGGGAGGGTGGGGGCCGCCTGGCGCAGCGCCCGCAGGTGGCCCATCAGCGGCGCGGCGAGCGGTTCGAGCTGCCGGCGCATCAGTGCGCCGACCGCGCTGCTGCGGCCGAGGATGGGGGCGGCAGCGGCGGCGTCGAGGCCCGAGAGCGCCGAGAGCGCTGCTATCGCCGCGGCGTGTCCGGGCGCGGCGTGCGCCAGCTCGGTGCGTCCGGGCGCGTCGGCGAGGGCGCCGCACCAGGCGCCGATGGCGTCGAACAGCGCATACACCGCGTCGGGCACCGCGGGCTTGTCCAGCACCGCTGCCGCCGCCTTGAGGAAGCTCTGGCCGCTGGCGGAACGGGCGCGCGCGAGGGCGATCGCCCAGGCGTTGCCCGCCGCCGCCAGGCTCGAAACCGCGGCGGCGCATTCTTGCGGCGGCTCGTCCCCGGGCAGCGCATCGGGCAGATATTCGAGGAAGCCGATGAAATAGTGCGGCCGGGTCCTGGCTCTCGCCCACAGCGCCAGCCGCCCGGGAGCGTCGGGCTGCCCGGCCGCGAGCACGACGCGCACGCTGTTCATCGCCGCGACGGGATCCTCCTCGAAGGGCAGGTGCTCGATCAGGAAGTCCGCCAGCGGCTTGCCCATCGCACCGCGCGCCACCTCGGGATTGCCGAGCATCGAGCGGGCGTTCTCGATCGAGGGCGCAGCCCACCAGGCGCGCCGCGCCAGCTCGTCGGTGAGGCCAGGAGCGTGGGCGACCGCGGCGACCGCCTCGTCTTCGCCCAGGAGCAGCAGGGCGCTGAGCTTGTTCGGGCCGACCTGGCCCATCCGCGTCCAGCGTTTGAGATGCACCGGGTAGCCGCCGGGCGAACCGAGCGCGTGGCCGCCCAACAGGCCGCGCACGCGCATCAGGTACTGCTCGGTGCGGCCATCGGGGTGCAGCGCGATCCTCGCCTCGCCCCTGGGCGTCAGCGCGTGGAGCGCCGGCGCCCGCTCGTCCAGACGCACCGCCTGCACCTCGCCGGCCAGGAGCACCGACAGGCGCAGCGCATCCTCGGGCGCCAGTTGATTGGATTGGTCGGCCTTCAATTGAGCTGGATCCTCCGTCCCCAGGGCACGGTCGCGCGGCCCTTGACCAGCCACAGCACCGGATAGTCGGGCGCCGCCGGCGGAAAGACGCCCTGGGCGTCGGTGAAGTAGAGCAGCGCGTCGGGAGGGACACCCTCGCGCGCGATCCAATCGAACACCGGCGCGAAGTCGGTGCCGCCGCCGCCCTTGAGCTCGCCCGGCGGCGTCAACTGCTGCCACGGCTCGAACAGCCAGGGCGATCCGGGGGCGAGTTCGGCGTCGCAGGCGAACAGCTTGACGCGCGCGGGCAGCGCGCCGCGGATGGCATCGACCTCGGCGACGAACTGCGCGAGCTCGGCGTCGGCCACCGAACCGGAGACGTCCAGGGCGACGCACAGCTCGGCCTGAGCGCTCCTCGGGCTGGGCAGGATCATCTCGCCCTCGCGCCGCGAGGGCCTTGCGTAAGAGTAGTCGTGGCGCGCCGTCGCCGACAGATACTGGGCGAGCAGCGTGCGCCACGGCAGTTCGGCCTGCAGCGCGCCGGTCACCAGGCGCGACAGCGCGCCGCCCAATTTGCCCGCTTCCTGGGCGCGCTGCGCCGCGGCGGCGAGATGGCGCTGCCATTGCTGCGCCAGCCGTTCCATTTCGTCGGCGGCGGGCGGCGCCGGCGCCCGCTCCCCCGACTCGCCGCCGCCCTGCCCGCCCGACTCGCCGTAGAGATGCTGGTCGAGCGTCTCCTGGTCGAGGTCGTCGGATAGGCACGGGTAGATTTCCTCCGCCGCCATGCCCGCGTAAAGATCGAGCACCGCCGCGTTCGGCGGCGGCGAGAGTCCCTGCTCGAGCAGCAGCGGGTTGATGGCGAAGTCGCAGGCGAGGTCCCAGCGGCTCCTGACCCGGTGGCCGCAGCGGGCGAAGTGGCCCAGCGCACAGTGCAGCGCCTCGTGCGCCAGCGCGAACTGCACCTGGGAAGCGGACAGCGACTCGATCCAGCGCGGATTGTAGTAGAGGCGGCGCGCGTCGCTGGCGGCGGTGCGGCACCAGCGCGGATCGGCGGCGACCAGCGGCAGGCGCAGCACCAGCGCGCCCAGGAAGGGCTGATCGAGGATCAGCCGGGTGCGCGCCGCGGCGAGCAGTTGCGCCGCCTCACTCATAGAGCAAGAGGTCGGCGACGGCGCCGGCCCAGGCGGAAAATTGCGGCAGCGCGAACAGCTCGGGACCGATGCCGCGATGCAGGTCGGCCACCAGCATCACGCCCATCTCCCTGAGCGGCAATCGGCCGGCGTAATCGAGGATGCGCCCCCACACCAGCGCCGCCTCCGGGCTGCCGCGCACACGCAGGGCGCGGCCGGCCAGCGCCGCCGCGACCGCGTACTGCAGATCGACCGTCTGGGGCACGTCGGCCAGGCCGCCGGCAACGATCACGTCGAGATCGGGCAGTTGCGTCAGGCTCTCCAGATAGGCGGCGAACTCGATGCCGGCGGCCTGGCCGACGCAGGCGATCAGCGCGCCGTGCAGGAGGTCGGGGCGCTCGCCGAACTTCTGCAGCGCGCGATCGGCAAACTCCCAGGAGCGCGGGCTGGGGAAGGCGGCGCCGCTTCTGGACGGATCGAAATCGAACAGCAGCTCGGGCTTGAAGCGCAGGAAGCCGACCAGCCGCGGGTCGATGGCGTTGGCGTAAGCCCAGGCGACCCAGTCTTCCAGGTTGGCCTCGACCTCGTAGTGCGAGAAGCGGTTGGCCAGCGGCGCGGGCATCGCGTAGCTGACGCCGCGATCGCCCTGGCGGTTGCCGGCGGCGACGATCGCCCAGCCCTCCGGAACGCGGTAATCGCCCAGGCGGCGGTCGAGGATCAGCTGATAGGCGGCGGCGGCAACGGAGGGCGGCGCCGAGGTGATCTCGTCCAGGAACAGCACCCCGCGATCGCCGTGGCGCAGCGCGTCGGGCAAGAGCGAGGGCGCCGCCCATTCGACCGCGCTCCTGCCGTGCTGCTCGACCCTGAAGGGAATGCCGCGCAAGTCCGAGGGCTCCATCTGCGACAGGCGCACGTCGATCACCTGGACGGCGTGGCGCGCCGCGATCTGCGCCACGATCTGCGACTTGCCGACCCCGGGCGGCCCCCAGAGCATCACCGGCGTGTGCTGGCCGGCCGAGGCGGCGACGAATTCGTGATCGAGGATTTCCGCGAGCTGGGCCGGACGCATCAGATCACCCGCGCGTGAAGCCGGCTCGCGGGCAGGCCGGCCGCTTCGAGTTCCGCCGCCGCCGCGGCGACGAAGGCCGATGGACCGGAGAGATAGACGTCGTGTCTTGGCAGAGCGCCGGCGCACTCGGCCGCGATCGCCCGCGCCGTGTCGCGGCCGCCGTCGCCGGCATCCCGTGCGCGAAGCGGCGCATAGCGGAAGTGGTCGAGGGCATCGGCCCAGGCGCGGCACTGGTTGTCCCGGTAGTGGCCGTCGGTGCGCGTCGCCAGCCAGTAGAGCGCCAGCGACTCGGCGGCATCGACGGCCAGCGCATGCTCGATCAGGCTGTTGATCGGCGCGAAGCCGGTGTCGCAGGCCGCGAAGATGAGCGGCCGGCCGGAATCCGCGGCGAGCGTGAAGTCCTCCCACGGCCCCCACAGGCTGATCTCCTGACCCGCCTTCAGCGCACCCGAAAAAAGCCGTTCGGCGAAGGGGTCGGCATCCTCTTCGCCCGGACGCGCGACGTGGAAGTGCAGGTTGCGGTCGTCGCAGGGGCAGCTCGCCACCGGATAGGTGGCGCTGCAATCGTCGCCGTTCCCGGCCAGCCCGAGGGTGACGCTCTGCCCGGCGAGGAAACGCAGACGGTTGCTGCGCGGCGTCTGCACGTGCACCAGCAGGGTGTCGACGGCATGGGCGCCGATCGGCGCGACGCTCTTCACCCGGGCGGCAATCCGCTGCTCCGGAATGTCGGCGGGACCGCGGGCTTCGAGCGCTTCGAGCACGACGTCGCTGACCGCGGTGTGGGCGCAGAGCAGCACGTAGCCTTGCAAGCGCTCGGCCTCGGACAGGACGTAGTCGCAGTGCTGAACGCGGCGGACCTCGCCGGAGACCACGCGCGCCTTGCACAGGCCGCAGTTGCCGTTGCCGCAGCCGTAGTTGAGCGCCAGGCCGGCGCCGATCCCCGCCTTGAGCAGCGTGTCGTGCCCCTCGACCAGGAATTGACGCCCGCTGGGGTGGACGGTGACGTGAGCAGACATAACTTTCAGCATATCATTCATGAGTCCGAGCGCATCGGGCGGTTCGGAACTGGCGAGCACCTCGGCCAGACCCCGCTCCAGCATCTCGCCCAGTTCGGCCCAGGCCTGCGGCGTCTGCGCCCGGGTCTGCGCGACGCGCGCCTGCAACGCCAGCACCAGTTCGTGGTAGTGCGCCAGATGGCGGCGCAGATCGCCCAGCTCCTGGCTTTGCGCGAACAGGCGCTGGGCGAGCACCTCGGAGCTGGGCAGAACGCGCTCCATCACGCGCCGGCCGAATGCTTCCTCCTTGATCTTGCGCACGCGCTCGAGCGCGCCGCCCTCCTTCAGATCGAACTCGGGATAGGCGCGCAGCAGATCCTCGGCGGCGACCATGCCGTCGTGCGAGGGCAGTTCGCCATCGCGCATTTTCCTCTGCAGCGCACCGCGGCTCACACCGATGAGTTGCGCCGCGCGCGACAAGGTCAGGTGCTGGCTCACGCTTCCACCTCCGCGGCTTCCGTCTCGGTCCGCCAGCATAGCGAGGCGGCCGGTCGCCGGTGCTCAATTTATTTGAGACGATGATAAACCATGCTCATGGCGGCGCAACCATGCACGCTTCATGGTTATGGAATTTGCTAACATCATCGCCCGGCGCATAGGCCAGCTCCCGCTTCGAGCGCAGCACTGGAGTAAAATCGACGTCACCACGGCCCCGCATACTCTCCCCAGCCCAATCCATGCCCTCGTTCAACTCGATCTACAACAGCGACATGTTCGGCTTCGTGATCAGCGCCGGGCTGATCCTCTGCTATTACGCCTATCTGCGCTGGCGCACGGCGCCGGGACCGCACTACGACCCGCATTACACCATCCAGGCGCTCAACGCCGAGGCCCGCCGCCTGTGGGTGGAGAGCGTGATGCGCGACAAGCGCGACATCCTGGCGGTGCAGACGCTGCGCAATTCCACCATGGTGGCGGTCTTTCTCGCCTCCACTTCGATCCTGCTGATCATCGGCACCATCAGCCTGTCGGGACACAGCAGCGACGTCGAGCACGGCCTGCATTCGCTCAACCTCGTCGGCGTGGTCGATCCGTCGCTGTGGATGTTCAAGCTGGTGATCATGATCATCGACCAGTGCGTGGCCTTCTTCTCCCTGACCCTGGCCGCGCGCAGCTTTCACCACGCCGGCTATCTGCTCAACGTGCCCGCCGACCCCAAGCACCCGGTGATCACGCCGCGCTTCGTCGCCGCCTTCCTCAACCGGGCGGCGCACTACTACAGCAACGGCATGCGCGCCTATTACTTCACCATCCCGCTGTTGTTCTGGCTGTTCGGCCCGCACCTGATGGTGATCTCGACGCTGGTGCTGATCTTCGTTCTGTATCGCCTCGACCGCACCCCGGGCGCCGGAGAGTGACATGGGCCACAGGCTGACCAAGATCTACACCCGCACCGGCGACGAAGGCACGACCGGGCTGGGCGACGGCTCGCGCACCGGCAAGAACAGCCCGCGCATCAACGCGCTGGGCGACATCGACGAGACCAATTCGGTGATCGGCCTGTTGCTCTGCGAGGAACTGCCGGACGACGTCCGTACACTGCTCATCGGCGTGCAACACGACCTGTTCGATCTGGGCGGCGAGTTGTCGATTCCCGGCACCCGCTTGCTCGCCGAGAACGGACCCGCACACCTGGAGGCGGCGATCGACCGCTACAACGCGGCGCTTTCGCCGCTCAAGGAGTTCATCCTGCCCGGCGGCAGCCGTGCCGCGGCCCAGGCCCATCTCGCCCGCACCGTCTGCCGCCGCACCGAACGCGCGCTGGTGGCGCTGGCGCAGGACGAAAACGTCTCGGCAACGGGCCGGCAATATTTGAACCGGCTCTCCGACCTGTTGTTCGTGCTCGCCCGTCACCTGAACCAAGCCTCGGGACGCGGCGACGTGCTCTGGCAGCGGGGGAAAAAAGCCTGAGGGCGGCGGATCATTGCGCGGCCGCGGCTGACGGGCT
>JAJZPJ010000083.1 GCA_021811225.1 Pseudomonadota bacterium | reverse complement strand
TACTTCAGCCTCGACGACCGCTCCTACAAGGTCATCCCCCAGGTGCAGCAGCGCTTCCGGCTGAACGCCGAGCAGCTGCAGAACTACACCATCCGCAGCGCCAGCGGCGCCTCCGTGCCGCTGTCCACGGTCGCCCATATCGTGACCACGACCATCCCGGAATCGCTGAACCACTTCCAGCAGCAGAACGCCGCCACCATCTCCGGCGTGGCCTTTCCGGGCGTGACCCAGGGCGAGGCCCTGAGCTATCTGAAGAATCTGGCCGCGACGACGCTGCCGCGCGGCTACTCGGTCGATTACGCCGGCCAGTCGCGGCAGTTCGTCCAGGAGTCCTCGGCGCTGGTGGTCACCTTCTTCTTCGCGCTGCTGATCATCTTCCTGGTGCTGGCGGCGCAGTTCGAGAGCTTCCGCGATCCGATCATCATCCTGGCGACGGTGCCGATGTCGATTTTCGGCGCGCTGATCTTCATCAATCTGGGACTGGGCGGCACCAGCCTCAACATCTACACGGAGGTCGGTCTGGTCACCCTGATCGGACTGATCAGCAAGCACGGCATCCTGATCGTGGAGTTCGCCAACAATCTGCAGAAGAAGGGGCTGTCCAAGCGCGAGGCGATCGAACAGGCGGCGGGCATCCGGCTGCGCCCGATCCTGATGACCACCGCGGCGATGGTGCTGGGCGTGGTGCCCCTGATCACCGCCAGCGGCGCCGGCGCCGTGAGCCGTTTCAACATCGGCCTGGTGATCGCCACGGGCATGGCGATCGGCACCCTATTCACCCTGTTCGTGATCCCGGCGATGTACCTGCTGCTGGCGGCCGAACACCACCGGGCCGCCGAAGAGTAGGTCGGGCTTCAGCCCGACCTACACGGCCGCCTCGGCCAGATCGACATCCGGCAGCGGCTTCGTCCTGCTGCCGGAGAACCTGTCCAGGGTGAGATAGACCACCGGCGTCAGATACAGGGTGAGGAACTGCGACAGCAGCAGCCCGCCCACCACCGCCATGCCCAACCCGCGCCGGACCTCGGCGCCGGGACCGATCCCGAGCGCGATCGGCAGGGTGCCGACCATCGCCGCCATGGTGGTCATCATGATCGGCCGGAAGCGGATCCGGCAGGCCTGGAAGATCGCCTCCGCCGCGGACAGACCGTGATTGCGGCGCCGATCCAGGGCGAAGTCGATCATCATGATGGCGTTCTTCTTGACGATGCCCACCAGCATGATGATGCCGACGAAGGCGTAGAGGTTGAGGTCCATCTTGAACAGAATCAGGGTCAGGAGCGCCCCCATGCCCGCCGCGGGCAGGCCAGAGAGGATGGTCAGCGGATGGATGAAGCTCTCGTAGAGGATGCCCAGGACGATATAGACCACCAGCACCGCCACCAGGAGCAGCACGCCCAGCCCCTTCAGCGAGGCCTGGAAGGCCTGGGCGGTGCCCTGCAGGCTGGTGGTCAGGGAGACCGGCAGGCGCAGTTGCTGTTCCAGCGCCTTGATGCGATCGACCGCCTGCCCCAGCGACACCCCCGGCACCAGGTTGAAGGAGATGGTCACCGCCGGCAGTTGCCCCAGGTGATTCACGGTCAGCGCCTGGGTCTTGCGCGTCACCCGGGCGACGGTGTCCAGGGGCACCAGCTTGCCGCTGCTGGCACGCACGTAGAGACGCGAGAGCGTCCCCGGATCGGCCTGGAACTTGGGCGCCACTTCCAGGATCACCTGGTACTGGTCGCTGGCGCCGTAGATGGTGGAAATCTGCCGGGCGCTGAAGGCGCTTTGCAGCGCGTCCTCGACCTGGGCGAAGCTGAGACCCAGGGCGGCGAGCTTGTCGCGGTCGACCTGCAGATCCAGCACCGGACTGTGATTGTTGAGATTGCTGTTGACGTCCACGAAGCCGGGCATCTGCCGGATGCGCTTCATCAGGATATCGGTCCAGCGGTAGAGCTCGGGCAGATCGGTGTCCTGCAGCGTGTATTGATACTGGGCCGAGGTGATCTGGCCGCCGATGCGGATCGGCGGCGGGTTCTGCAGATAGACCTTGATGCCCGGCACCACCGAGAGCTTGGGCCGCAGTTCCTGGATGATCTGGTCCGGATCGAGACGGCGCTCGCCCGCCGGCTTCAGGCGGATGAACATGGTGCCGGTGTTGGCCGTCGGGCGCGGGCCGCCGGCGCCGACCGAGGACATGAAGGCCGCGACGTTGGGGTCCTTGGCCAGAATTTCGGCCACCTGGCGCTGGTGCCGCACCATCGCGGCGAAGGAGGTATCCTGCGCGCCCTCGGTGAACACGATCAGCTGGCCGGTGTCGCCGCTGGGCAGGAAATCCTTGGGCACGACGACGAACAGCAGCGCGGTCGCCATCAGGGTGGCGACGAAGCCGGTCATCACCAGCCGCGGCCGGGCCATCGCCCAGGCGAGGCTGCCCGAATAGCCGGCGAGCAGAGCATCGAAGAAACGCTCGAAGGAACGATACACCCGGCTGTGCTGCGCCGCCTCGACGTGCCTCAGGTAGCGGCTGCAGAGCATCGGCGTCAGGGTCAGCGAGACGAAGCCCGAGACCAGGATCGCGGCGCAGATGGTGACCGCGAACTCGTGCAGCAGGCGGCCGACGATGCCGCCCATGAACAGCACCGGGATGAACACCGCGATCAGCGAGAGGGTCATCGACAGGATGGTGAAGCCGATCTCCCGCGAGCCCTTGAGCGCCGCCTGGTAGGGCGCCTCGCCCGCCTCGACGTGGCGCATGATGTTCTCCAGCATGACGATGGCATCATCGACGACGAAGCCCACCGACAGCGTCAACGCCAGCAGCGACAGGTTGTCCAGGCTGTAGCCCAGCACGCTCATCAGCGCGAAGGTGCCGATCACCGAGATCGGCAGGGCCAGGCTGGGAATGATCGTGGCATAGGCGTTGCGCAGGAACAGGAGGATCACCAGGATCACCAGGAAGCCCGCCAGGATCAGGGTGAATTGCACGTCGTCGATCGAGTCGCGGATCGAGACGCTGCGGTCGTAGAGCACCTTCATCTCGATCGCCGCCGGCAGCTTGGCCTGGAAGGCGGGCAGGATGCGCTTGATGGCATCGACCGTCGCCACGGTGTTGGCCCCCGGCTGGCGCTGGATGGCGAGGATCATGGCGCGGCGATCGACGTACCAGCTGGCGATCTTGTCGTTCTCGACGCCATCGACGGCGCTGGCCACCTGGTCCAGACGCACCGGCGCGCCGTTTCGCCAGGCCACGATCAGCGGCCGATAGGCGGCGGCCCGCGCCAGCCGGCCGTTGTCCTTGAGGGAGAAGCTCTGCTGGGGCCCGTCGATCGAACCCAGCGGACGATTGACGTTGGCCTGGGCGATCGCCTGCTGCAGCTCGTCGATGCCGATGCCGCGGGCGGCCAGCCGGTCCGGGTCGGCTTCGATCCTGACGGCGAACTTCTGGGCGCCGAAGACATTGACCAGGGCCACCCCGGGAATGGTCGACAGGCGCTGGGCGAGCTGGGTCTCGGCGTACTCGTCCACCGTGGACAAGGGCAGGGTCGGCGACATCAGCGCGATGTAGAAAATGGCGAAGTCGGCCGGATTGACCTTGCGGAACGAGGGCGGCGTCGGCATGTCCGGCGGCAGCTTGCTGGCGGCCGCGGCGATCGCCGACTGGACGTCCTGGGCCGCGGCGTCGATGTTCCGGTCGAGCGAGAACTGCAGGGTGATCGAGGTCGAGCCCTGGGCGCTGGTCGAGGTCACCGAGTCCAGGCCGGCGATGGTCGAGAACTGGCTCTCCAGCGGCGTCGCCACCGCCGCCGCCATGGTCTCGGGCGATGCGCCGGGCAAGGAGGCAGAGACCGAGATGGTCGGAAAGTCGACGCTGGGCAGCTCCGAGACCGGCAGGCTGCGATAGGCGATGATGCCGAACACCAGCAGGGCCACCATCAGCAGCGTGGCCATCACCGGCCGGCGGATGCAAAGCTCGGGCAGTTGCATCCGCCTTCAGCCTCCGCTCTCGGCCGGTGGCGCACCGACCACGCTGACCCTGGCCCCCGGCGTCAGGCGCAATTGGCCGTCGGTGACCACCGTCTCGCCGGGCTTCAAGCCATGATCGATCACCGCCAGATCGTCTTCGCTGAGCAACAGACCGATCGCGCGCGCAGACACCTTGCCGTCGCCGTCGACGACATAGACGAAGTCGCCCTCCGGCCCCTGCTGCACCGCCGCCAGGGGCACCACCCGGGCGTTCCTGACGGTATCGAGGGTCAGGCTGAGCTTGACGAACTGGCCGGGCGTCAGCGTCTCGTCCTTGTTGTCCAGCACCGCCTTCATCTGGATCGTGCCGGTGGCGGGGTCCACCGCGTTGTCGAGCAAGCGCGCGTAGCCCGGGTAATGCCGGCTGTCGTCGCCGGGAACGCTGACCGAGACCGGCAGTGCGCCCGCCTTCATCGCGGCGCGCAGCCGCGCCAGATGGCTCTCGGGCACGGCGAAGCCGACGTAGAGGGGGCGCACGCGGTTGACCAGCGCCAGCACGGTATCGTTGGTCTTGACGCCGCTGCCCGGGAACACCAGCTGGGCGCCGACGATGCCGGCGAAGGGCGCGCGGATCACCGTGTAGTCCAGTTGCAGCCGGGCCAGTCGCAGCGCCGCCTGATCGGCGCCTTGGGTCGCGGCCGCGGACCGGTAAGCGGTGCGCATCCCCGAGAGCATTTCCTCGGAGACGAAGCCGCGGTTCTTCAAGACCTGGTAGCGCTCGAAATCGGCGCGCGCCTTGGCCAGCTGCGCCCGATCGCGGGCCAGGTTGGCGCGCGCCTGTTGCGCCCTCGCCTCGAAGTCGGCGGGGTCCAGGCGCACCAGCACCTCGCCGGCTCGAACCTGCTGCCCCTCATGATAGGCAACCGCCGCCACCTGACCATCGACCCGGGAGTTCACGCCGACGCTCTCGTAGGCCTCGGCCCGGCCCACCACCTTCAGCAGCACCGGCATGTCCCGGATCGCCACCCGGGCCACCTTGACCGGCACCGCCGGCGGGCCGCCCGGCTTGACCGGCGGTGCCGATCCGGACCGGAGCGTCACGCCGGCGACGAGGCCAATCGCGAGGAGCAGCAAGAGCAGTTTTTTCATCATGGCGGGATAACTTTCGTCAGGCGCGCGGCAATTCCAGCCTGGCCACCAGGCCGCCGGTCTCGCCATTGGCCAGCGTCAGCGTGCCGCCGTGCTGGACGGCGATATTGCGCGCGATGGTGAGGCCGATGCCGGTGCCGCCGGTGTCGCGCGAACGCGAACCTTCGAGCCGGAAGAAGGCTTCGAACACCGCTTCCAGCCGGTCTTCGGGGATGCCCGGACCGCCGTCGCGCACTTCCGCGATCACCTTGGGGCCGTCGGTGCTCACGGTGATCCGGGCGCGGGCGCCGTAATGCACGGCGTTGTCGATCAGGTTGGTGAGGCAGCGGCGCATGGCGGTGGGCCGGGTCAGCACGAAGGCGCGGGTGAGGCCGGAGACCGTCACGTCCTGCCCCGCCTCCACGGCGTCGGCGCAGACGCTATCGACGATCGAGTCGAAATCCATCCGCTGCGTCGCTTCTCTCGCCGTCGTGCTGGTGGCGAGGTCGAGGCCGTCCCGGATCATGCCCTCCATCGCCGCGAGGTCGCCCACCAGCTTGTGCCGCAGCTCCGGATCGGCGACCTTTTCCAGGCGCAGCCGCGCCCGGGTCAGCGGCGTCTGCAGATCGTGGGTGATGGCCGCCAGCATCTGCGTGCGTTCGCGGATGAAGTTGCGGATCTGCGCCTGCATCGCGTTGAAGGCGCCGGCGGCGTGGCGCACCTCGTTGGGGCCGTGCACCGCCAGCGGCGGATGATCGATGTCGCGGCCGAGGTTCCGCGCCGCCAGCGCCAGGCGCCGCAGGGGCTGGGTGGTCAGGAAGGCCACCGCGTAGGCGAGCAGGCACAGGCAGGCCAGGAAGAACACGAAGTAGCCCAGCTGGTGCTGGGTGCGCTGGGTGCGCTGGAGCGCCAGGACGGCGTAATCCGGCCGCTGCAGCAGGACCAGGAAGCGCAGCGGGGTGCCGTCCTTCAGGTCGACCTGGCTGATCTCGCAGCGGTCTCCTGAGGCGCCCGCCAAGGGTTGGCATTGCGCGCCGCGCCCTTGCCATGCCAGGATCCGGCGGCCGCCGCCCAGGCGTTCCTTGAGGTCGTCGGCGAATCCGGTGTCGGGCGCGCCGCCGACCGCAGCGCCGGCGTGCTCGGCTAAGACGCCGTTGCGGCTGGCCGCGGCGAGCACCTGGGGCCGGGTCGAGGCGGGCACCTGGTCGAGCATCCGGGTGAGCTGCTCGATCCGTTCCGCGGCGCGCAGGATGCGCAGCTGCACGAGGAACTCCTGCTGCTCGCCCTGGGCGAAATACAGGGTCAGCGCCGCCGAGGCGAGCACCCCGCCGACCAGCAGGACGAACACCCGCCCGAGCATCGAATCGAAGAAGTCCCTCACGTCTCGACGCTGACCGATGCCGCCAGCACGTAGCCTTCGTTGCGCACGGTCTTGATCAGCATCGGCGCCTTGGCGTCTTCCATCAGCTTCTGGCGCAAGCGGCTGATCTGCAGGTCCACCGAACGGTCGAAGGGGTCGGCGTCGCGGCCGCGGGTGAAGTTCAGCAACTGGTCGCGGGAGAGGACGCGATTGGGATGTTCGAGCAGCACCTTGAGCAGCCGGAACTCGGCGCCCGAGAGCATCACCGCGGTGCCGCGCGGGCTGACCAGATGCCGGGCGACCAGATCCAGCCGCCAGCCGGAAAAGCTCATGTTTTTGGCTTCCGGCGCCGCCAGATTGGGCGGCAGCGCCTGGGTGCGCCGGAGCACGTTGCGGATGCGCGCGACCAGCTCGCGCGGCTCGAAGGGTTTGGTCAGATAGTCGTCGGCGCCCATCTCCAGCCCGAGTATCCGGTCCAGCGGTTCGCCGCGCGCGGTCAGCATGATCACCGGCAGACTGGAATTCGCGCGCAGGGTCCGGCACAGCGTCAGTCCGTCCTCGCCGGGCAGCGTCAGATCGAGCACGACGAGTTCCACCGGCCCCTCCTCCAGCGCCGCCCACATGCCGGCGCCGTCGGCGGCGGTCACCGTGCGGAAACCGTTGCCGTCGAGATACTCGGCGAGCAGCGCCCTGATCTCGCGATCATCGTCGACGACGAGAATGCTGCCCTGGCTGTCCATGGGCCGCATTATGCCGGGGCCGGGAGCGATGCGCGGCATGGATTTGTAGCCGTTTGTAGCGGCGTTTGCATGGCGCGACGCTCAGAAAATCTTGCCGGGATTGAGGAGATTGTCCGGATCCAGGCTCTGCTTCAGGACGCGCATCAGCGCGATCTCGCCGGGATTCCGGCACAGCGCCAGGTAGGGCTTCTTCTCCAGGCCGATGCCGTGTTCCGCCGAGACCGAGCCGCCGATCTTGGCCAGGGGTTCATAGACGATGCGCTCGATTTCGGCGCGCGCTGCCGTCGGCACCCGGATGGCCAGATGCAGATTGCCGTCGCCGAGGTGGCCGAACACCCAGCAGTGGTGCTCCGGCCAGGCAACGAGCGCGGCTCTGACCTCGGCGACGTAGCCCTCCATCGCGGCGATCGGCAGCGACACGTCGAAGGTGATCGGCCAGCCGTAGCGCATGATCTGCATCACGTCGTCGCGCAACGTCCAGAGCGCGGCGCATTCGCGCGCGGAGTGGGCGATCGCGGCGTCACTGATCAGGCCGGAGCCGAGCGCCGACTCCAGCGCCTGATTGAAGCGGGCCGAGTCGTGCTCCTGGTCGGCGCCCTGCGCCTCGACCAGCACGTAGTAGGGATGGTCGCCGGGCAGCGGCGGCTGCGACTTCGCCGGCGGCGTCGTCACCAGTTGATAGAATTCGCGCCACATCACCTCGAAGGCCGAGAGGCCCCCGCCCAGCGCGCTGTCGATGTGCTTCAGGAAACCGCTCAGGGCGGCGAAACTGTCGACCGCGACGACGGCCACGTCCTGGCTCCTGGGCCGCTCGAACAGGCGCAGCACGATGCGGGTGATCACGCCCAGCGTGCCCTCCGAACCGACGAACAACTGCTTCAGGTCGTAGCCGGCATTGTTCTTGATCATGCGGTTCAGGGACGAGATCACGCGCCCGTCGGCGAGCACGGCTTCCAGCCCGAGCACCAAGGAGCGGGTCATGCCGTAGCGGATCACGCGATTGCCGCCGGCGTTGGTCGCCACGACGCCGCCGATGGTCGCCGAACCGCGCGCGCCCAGATCCAGCGGGAAGGAGAGGTCCTGCCGCTCCACCGCCTCCTGCAGCGCCTGCAGCGTCACCCCCGCCTGGACCACCGCGACCCGCGCGAGCGGATCGATTTCCTCGATGGCGTTCATCCGCTCCAGCGACAGGACCAGTTCGTCGGGTCCGGCGTCGCCGCCATGGACGAGGCCGGTGAGTCCGCCATGGGTGACCACCGGCTGGCCCGCGGCGTGGCAGAGTCTCAGCACCGCGGCGAGCTCAGCGGTGCTTCTCGGGCGCACCAGGAGGCGCGCCTGCAGCGTGTCCGGGCGCATGAAGCCGGCGCTGCGCCGGCTCACCTCATCGCCCGAGAGCACGCCGTCGGCACCGACGACGGTGCGCAGCGATTCGAGTAGATTCATATCGGATGCCTTCTTCCAGGGTCGGGTGCCGCTTGACGCCATTCTGCCATGTCCCTATGCTCGGCTGCGCACGACCCCGTTTCTGCAGACCCGACACCGCATGATCTCCCGATTCACGCACGCTCTCCCCGGCTTCGCCGCTATCCTGGCTTGCGCGCTGCTCCTGGTTCCGTCCCAGGTCTGCGCCCGGCAGCGCCTGCCGGGCCCGGTGGCGCGGGCGCTGGCCGCCGCCGGCATTCCCGACTCGGCGGTGGCGGTGCTGGTGCAGGCGGCGGACTCGTCTCGGCCCCGCATCAGCGTCAATGCGGATCTGGCGCTGGACCCGGCCTCGGTGCTGAAGCTCGTCACCACCTACGCCGCGCTCGACATCCTGGGTCCGGCCTACGCCTGGAGAACCGAAGCCTGGATCGAGGGCAAGCTCGACCACGGCGTGCTCGACGGCGACCTGTATCTCAAGGGCGGCGGCGACCCGATCCTGAGCTACCAGCGCTTCTGGCTGCTGCTCGCGCGCCTGCGGGCCATGGGCCTGACGCGAATCGACGGCGACCTGGTGCAGGACCGCAGCCTGTTCGACGTCGGCAAGACCGCGCCCATCGACGACCAGCCGCTGCGCCCCTACAACGTCGTCCCCGATCCGCTGCTGCTCGACTTCGAGGCGCTGCGCCTGGAACTGGTGCCCGATCCGGCGCAGGACAGCCTCGCCGTGCTGCCCGAGCCATTGCCCGACGGCCTGACAATCGACAACCGGATCAAGCTGGACGATGAGTCGTGCGGCGACTGGAAGGGGGGGCTGCGCCCGGTGCTCTCGGAAATCGGCGACCAGGAAACGCTGCGGCTCTCGGGCAGTTATCCGCGATCCTGCGGCGAGCAGACCTGGCGTCTGGCGGGGCTGCCCCATCGGCAGTACGTCGATGGCGTCTTCCGCAGCCTCTGGCGGCAACTGGGCGGCAGCATCGGCGGCGGCTCGCGCCAGGGCACCGTACCCAGCGATGCGCGCCTCATGGTCAGCCTCGCATCGCCGCCGCTGGCGGTGGTGATCCGCGACATCAACAAGTTCTCCAACAACGTGATGGCGCGCCAGCTCTTCCTCAGCCTGGGCGCCGCCGCGGGCCACCGGCCGGCGGACGAAGCCGACGCCGCCGCCGCGGTGCGCGCCTGGCTGAAATCCAAGCATCTCGATTTCCCGGAGCTGGTGCTGGACAACGGCTCGGGCCTGTCGCGGCGCGCGCGGATCAGCGCGAAGAGCCTCGCGCGCCTGCTGGCCTCGGCCTGGCGCGACCCGCTGATGCCCGAATTCGTCAGTTCGCTGCCGCTCGCCGCGGAAGACGGCACGATGGAAAAACGCCTGCGGCACGAGGCCATCGCCGGTCAGGCGCACATCAAGACCGGCACCCTGGACGGGGTCAAGGCGATCGCCGGCTACGTCCGCGACCGGGCCGGCAAGTGGCAGATCGTGGTCTTCCTGGTCAATCATCCCGAGGCCGCGCGAGCGGCGGCGGCGCAGGACGCGCTGCTGCAGTGGGTCTATCGACGCGGGCGCTGAGTCCGGCGCAGCGGCGTCAAGCCGTCCCCAGCCAGAAGGCCACGTCCATCTTCAGGAACTCGTCGTAGGGAACGTAGTGCGAGCCGTCGCAGGAGAAGGTGAGGCCGACGATGCCGTTGAAGATGTTGAGCGTGCCGCTGCGCAGGTAGAAGGTCTCATCGACGAAGCGCAGCGCGCGCAGGGCGTCGAGGATGGCGCGGATGCGCCCCTTGGGCACCAGGGCGTCGGCCGGATAGGGGTGCTTGGGATAGGCGAGGCAGATGTCCGGATTGACCAGGGCCTGGATGTCCAAGAGACGATAGCGCAGCGGATCGTCCAGGGTCCAATAGACCGCCCGGCTGCTGGAGAAATGCAGCATCACGTGGTACATGCCGTGATCGACCATCAGTTCCTCCACCACGCCGAGCACGGTGTCTACCTGCCGGTCCATCTCGCTCTCGCTGCGGGTCTGGTGGAACACCTGGCTGCGGATGGCGGGATCGCCGCGCAATTGCTGCCATTGCCGCCGCTCCTCGAAAAGTCCGCGGGTCAGGGGCAGATCCTGAAGGTAGAAGTCGGCGCCGATGAAGCCCAGGGCCGCGCCCTTGTCGTTGCGCACCAGCTGGATGGCGGTCAGACCCGGTCGCCGATGGCGCAAGTTGATGTAGGACCTGGAGAGCAGGAAGCCCGTGGCCGGCAAGGATTCGCGCAGGTAGGGCCGGTGCGAGCGGTCGCGGCCGAAACCGGCCGGATCGATGCCGTCGCGGCCGACGTTGTCCGAGCGCTGGATGCCGTCGGTGTCGAGGGCATAGAGGTGACGGCAATGGGGCAGCGTCGGAAAGAAGCGCGACAGCACCTCGTCGATCTGCTCCCGGCTGCCCCAGGCGGCGCGGCAGGCCTCGGCCAGATG
>JAJZPJ010000082.1 GCA_021811225.1 Pseudomonadota bacterium | reverse complement strand
CGCGCGCCAGCACCGCCTGCTTCTGCTCCTCGCTCATCGGCCACTCGTCGAGGTAGGCGCGCTCGTCGGCCTTGAAGCGCGCGCGGTTCTCCGCCTTCATCAGCGACATGCAGAACTGGTTCAGGTGATAGCCCTTGCGCGACATCTCGGCGTCGAAGATGGTGGTGCCGGGCACGTCCAGGTAGGGTTTTTCGAGCGCCATGATTTTCTCCTGCGAATCTCAGTCGGCCCAATAAAGATGCATCGGATTGTCGACCAGCAGCTTCTTCTGCAGCTCGGCGGTGGGCGCGATGTGCGGAATGAAGTCCACCAGCAGGCCGTCGTCGGGCATGTGGTTCTTCAGGTTGGGATGCGGCCAGTCGGTGCCCCACAAGACGCGGTCGGGAAAGTTCTCGACCAGGCGGCGGGCGAAGGGCAGCACGTCGCGGTAGGGATTCTGCTCGCCGTCCAGCGCCGGCGGGCCGGACTTCGACAGGCGCTCGGGACAGCTCACCTTGGACCAGATGTTGCCGTGCTCGGAGAGCAGTTTGACGAACAACTCGAACTCCGGCCCATCGACGGGCTTGGTCACGTCGGGGCGGCCCATGTGGTCGACCACCACCGTGGTCGGCAGCGCGGTGAAGAAGTCCCACAGCTCGGGCAGGTCCTGCGCCTCGAAATAGACCACCACGTGCCAGCCCAGGGGGGCGATGCGGCCGGCGATCTCGGCCAGCACCGCGCGCGGCGTGAAGTCCACCAGGCGCCTGACGAAGTTGAAGCGGGTGCCGCGCACGCCGGCCTGGTGCAAGGCTTGCAGCTCGGCGTCGCTGACGTCGCGCCCGACCGAGGCGACGCCGCGCGCACGGCCTTCGGAATGGACCAGCGCATCGACCAGCGCGCGGTTGTCGTTGCCGTGGCAGGTGGCCTGGACGACGACGTTGCGGGAGAAGCCGAGATGGTCGCGCAGCGCGAAGAGCTGCTCCTTCGAGGCGTCGCAGGGCGTGTATTTGCGCTCGGGCGCGAAGGGGAACTTGTCCGCCGGGCCGAACACGTGGCAGTGCGCGTCGACCGCGCCAGGCGGCGGCGTGAACCGCGGTTTGGCGGGATGGGGATGGAAGGGCAGCCAGTCGGGATCCATGGTTTCTCGGTCGAAGGATTCTAGGGTTTGTTCGATGTTCCGATGAGGCGGTCGGCGTCGAGCCGCCAGTTCTCGCGCGGGGCATCGCGCTCGCCCATGCGGCCGGCCTCGCCGTAGCCGACGAGAGCGATGCGCCAGTGCAGCGGGTCGAGGGGAATGTCCATCAGAGTCAATCGAGGTAGCGCAGGCCGGCCTTGGCCAAGGCCTCGCGCATGTTGTACATGTCCAGACCCAGCTCGCCGGCGGCCAGGCGGCGGCGCTTGCCCGCCTCGTTGTCCTCGCGCGCCTGGGCGGCGTCGGCGGCCAGGGTCGCCACCGCGCGCGGCACGATCACCACGCCGTCGTCGTCGCCGACCACCACGTCGCCGGGATGGACCAGCGCGCCGGCGCAGACCACCGGGATGTTCACCGAGCCCAGCGTCGCCTTGACCGTGCCCTTGGCCGACACCGCGCGCGAGAAGGTCGGGAAAGCCATCGCGGTCAGATCGCGGACGTCGCGCACGCCGGCGTCGATGACGATGCCGACGGCGCCGCGGGCACGGAAGGAGGTGGCGAGCAGGTCGCCGAACATGCCGTCGCTGTTGTCGGCGGTGCACGCCACCACCAGCACGTCGCCCGGCCGCAACTGTTCGGCCGCGACGTGCAGCATCCAGTTGTCGCCGGGCTGGGCCAGCACCGTCACGGCGCTGCCGCACAATGCCGCGCCGGCATAGACCGGGCGCATATGGGTCTTCATCAGGCCGACGCGGCCCATCGCCTCGTGGATGGTGGCGACGCCGAATTTGGCCAGGCGCGCCACCGCGGCCGGATCGGCCCGCTCGATGTTGCGCACCACGATGCCGAGATCGTTCATGGGGGTTGTCATGGGAAGGTTCCTATAGAGAAGGGTGGCAACTACGCGCCGCGGCGCTTGAGGCTCGCGTCCAGGCGGGGGAATACCCGCCGGCTGTTGCCCTCGAAGATCTTGGCGCGATCGGCCTCGCTCAGGCTCTTGGCGCCGTCGATGAAGCGCTTGGTGTCGTCATAGGGGTGGCCGGTCTCGGGATCGATGCCGCGCACCGCGCCGATCATTTCTGACGCGAACAGGATGTTGTCCACCGGGATCACCTTGGTCAACAAATCGATGCCCGGCTGGTGATAGACGCAGGTGTCGAAGAAGAGGTTGTTCAGCAGATGATCCTTCAAGGGCGGCAGCTTCATGTCCTGCGCCAGGCCGCGGAAGCGGCCCCAGTGGTAGGGCACCGCGCCGCCGCCGTGCGGGATGATGAACCTCAGCGTCGGGAAATCCTTGAACAGGTTCGAGGTCAGGCACTGCATGAAGGCCGTGGTGTCGGCGTTCAGGTAGTGGGCGCCGGTGGTGTGGAAGCAGGCGTTGCAACTGGTGCTGACATGGACCATCGCCGGGATGTCGTACTCGACCATCTGCTCGTAGATCGGATACCACCAGCGGTCCGACAGCGGCGGCTCGCGCCAGTGGCCGCCGGAAGGGTCGGGATTGAGATTGATGCCGACGAAGCCGTATTCCTCGATGCAGCGCTTCATCTCCGGGATGCAGGTCTCGGGCCGCACTCCGGGGGATTGCGGCAGCATCGCCGCGCCGATGAAGTGGTCGGGAAAGAGCTTGGTCACCCGGTGGATCAGCTCGTTGCAGATCGAGGCCCAGGTCGAACTGGTCTGGAAGTCGCCGAGGTGGTGCGCCATGAAGCTCGCGCGCGGCGAGAAGATGGTGAGGTCGGAGCCGCGCTCCCGCATCTTCTTCAACTGGTTCTGCTCGATGGTCTGGGCCAGCTCGTCGTCGCCGATCCTGAGCTCGGAGACCTTGGGCGTGGCCGCGGGGTCCTTCAGGCCGGCGATCTGGCGGTTGCGCCAGTCCTCCAGCGACTTGGGCGCGGTGGTGTAGTGGCCGTGGCAATCGATGATCATGGCGGATTCCTGCTGTCTGGGTTGAGGGGTGCAGTGAGGGTTGTCAATGTCACGCCGGCTCCATGCCGTGGCGCCGCTTGGCCTCAACAGCGGCGGGCGACTTCATGAAGGCGAGCAAGGCGCGCACGGCATCGGGCTGGCTGGAGGTGGCGCACTGGCCGGCCGAAAAGGTGGTGAGGATCTCGGCGCCGGCGGGCAGCGTCCCGAGCACGTCGATGCCGGGCAGGTGCAGCAATTCGCTCAACTGCTGGAAGCCAAGCTCGACCTGGCCGTTTGCCACCCGCTGGCCGACCGGCACGCCGGCCGGCGCCTGGACGATGCGCCCGCGGACGGCCCCGGCGATGCCCCAGCGTTCGAACAGCGCCATCAGCGCCACGCCGCTGGGCCCGGTGGAATAACCGATGGTGCGCGCAAGGAGTACGGTGTTGCGCAGCGCCTCTTCCGAACCGATGTCGGGCCGGGGAGCGCCCGCGCGCACCGCCACCGCCACCGCCGAGCGCACCAGGTCGGTCCGGCTCTGCGCGATCACGCGGCCGCTGCCGATCAGCTTGGCGAGCGCATCGGCGGCGAGCACCGCGACGTCGAAGGCTTCGCCCGCCTCGACCCGTTTGGCCGCATCGACGCCGCCCACCGACTCGAACAGGACGGCGACGCCGCTCATCTTCCGATACGCGTCGGCGAGCTCGGTCAGCACCTGGCGCGTCGCCATCGACGAGATGCCGGTGATCCTGGTGCTCATGACGCGGTCGTGATGACAGTCTGCATGCACGGATTCTGCCACGCGCTGGGTTCCCGCGACAGGCCGGCCGGCCACTAGCAGTTATCGCATATTGCGATACCTTCACCAGAGCTATTCGATATTTTCGTATAATGCGATTATGGATCTCAAGCAACTGGAATACTTCGTCCGCGTCGCCGAGTTGGGCAGCTTCACCCGCGCCTCGGCGGCGCTCGACGTCGCCCAGCCGGCGCTGTCCCGCCAGGTGCGCCTGCTCGAGGTGGAACTGCGCCAGAACCTGCTGCTCCGGAACGGCCGCGGCGTCACCGCCACCGAGGCCGGCAAGGTGTTGCTGGAGCACGGCCGCGGCGTCCTGCACCAGGTGCAGCGCACCCGCGAGGAACTCGACCGGGTGCGCGGCGCGCTCGCCGGCCGGGTGGCGCTGGGACTGCCGCCCAGCCTCTCGAAGCGGCTGACCGTGCCGCTCACCCGCGCC
The DNA here is from genome assembly GCA_021811225.1 of Pseudomonadota bacterium. Classification (GTDB taxonomy): domain Bacteria; phylum Pseudomonadota; class Gammaproteobacteria; order Burkholderiales; family Rhodocyclaceae; genus CAIYYX01. The sequence goes on along the minus strand of JAJZPJ010000082.1, from coordinate 6,800 downwards.
TATCAGGCGCGCATGCCCGAGGCCTCGCTGTCGATCACCGAGGGCCTGTCGGCGACCATGCAGGAGTCGCTGATCTCCGGACGGCTGGACATCGCCCTGCTCTACAACGCCGTGCCCAGCCCCGAGGTGGTCTGCCAGCCGCTCATCGAGGAGGACCTGTACCTGGTGAGTCGCAAGGACGGCCGGCGCAGCGCCCGACCGATCGCCCTGAAGGCGCTGGCCGAGGAGCCGCTGGTGATTCCCAGCCGGCCCAATTCGCTGCGCATGCTGGTCGAGGTCGAACTGGCCAACCTCGGCTGCCACCCCAAGATCGCCCTGGAGATCGACAGCATCGCGGCCATTCTCGATCTGGTCGCAGACGGCGTCGGATGCGCGGTGCTGTCGATGAATGCCATCGCCATCTCCGGCAAGCCCCAAGCCTTCTTGGCCCAGCCCATCGTCAAGCCCCGTCTGCGCAGCAAGCTGGCGCTGGCGGTCAGTTCGCAGCGGCCGGCGACGCTGACCCAGCAGGCGATGCTGGAACTGATCCGGCAGACCGCCGAAAAAACGCTGGCTTGAGCGGACACAGCGTCTTGTCGGGCTTTCGATGGAGACACCCGAACGGATGCAGCCCGACGGCTGCCGCCGAAGTATTGACGACTCAAGCCTTAGGCGGCGATTTCAGCGTGCCGGCGTCCTGGCCGAACAGGACGCGCTTGGCCTCCTCGCTCATCCCCTGCACGGAATTGACCGACCTCGCCCGCTCGTAGGCGCGCACCGTCGCCGGCCGCGCGCCGATCGCCGCGAACCAGCGCGCGAGATTGGGGAAGTCCGCGAGATTCTGGCGCTGGCGCTCGTGCGGCACGATCCAGGGATAGCAGGCCATGTCCGCGATCGAATAGTCGCCGGCGATGAACTCGCGCCCGGCCAGGCGACGGTCGAGCACCGCGTAGAGGCGCGAGGTCTCCTTGACGTAGCGCTCGATCGCGTAGGGAATCGGCTCCGGCGCGTAAGTTGCGAAGTGATGGTTCTGGCCGGCCATCGGTCCCAGTCCGCCCATCTGCCAGAACAGCCACTGCAGCGCCTCGTTCCTGCCGCGCAGATCGGCGGGCAGAAAGCGGCCGGTCTTGTCGGCGAGATAGAGCAGGATCGCGCCGGACTCGAACACCGACAGCGGCCCCCCGCCGTCGGCGGGCGCGTGATCGACGATCGCCGGAATCCGGTTGTTGGGGGATATCTTCAGGAAGTCGGGCGCGAACTGCTCGCCCTTGCCGATGTTGATCGGCACGATCCGGTAAGGCAGGCCGGCCTCCTCCAGAAACATCGTGATCTTGTGGCCGTTCGGGGTGGTCCAGTAGTAGAGATCGATCACAGCGGCTCCTCAGGCAGACGCCGGGCGAGACGCCCGGATGCCGTATACTCTATATCCGAAGTCCGTGGGCAAGGAACCCCTTTGAACATCCGAATTCTGACGGCCTATCTGGCGCAGCGACTGGCCGGTCTGATGCCCAATGAACTGGGCACGCAGGATCTGGCCTTGCTGCTCTCGCCGCGCGCCCACATCGCTCTGCTCAAGCGGCGCCGGGCGCAGATGATCGTCAACCGCGTGCGGCTGATGGCCTTTCTGTTCGCCATCCTGACGCCGCTGTGGAGCATCATCGATTACCTGTTCTTTCCCCTGCCGCTGTGGCTGGTGCTGGCGCTGATGCGCATCGTCGCCGGCAGTACCTTCGCGCTGCTGGCCTTCTTCTGGCGGCCGGATCGCCACATGGGCGACGCCTACCGGGCGCTGGCGTTGCTGTTCGCCATCCCCGGCGCCTTCTACCTGGGAACGCAGGAGGCGCTGGCCTACTACCACCTGCAAGGGTTTTCCGAGGCCATCAAGGCCGGCTACGCCTTCCTGCCCTTCGTGCTCCTGGCGGGGATCTCGATCTTCCCGCTGACCCTGGTCGAGAGCATGCTGGTCGCCCTGCCCCTGCTGGGCGCCCAGGCCATCTCCGGCCTGTTCATCGGGCCGATGCTGGAGTGGCCCTCGTTCGCCGGCGCCTTCTGGCTGCAGGTGCTGATCAGCGGCGTCGCCATCCTGGCCGGCGTGAGCCAGCTCGCCTTCATGATCGCGCTGTTCCGCCAGGCCATCCGCGATCCGCTGACCGGAATCTTCTCCCGCCGCAGCGGCGAGGAGCTGCTGGAGCGGCAGTTCCAGATCGCCCGGCGCAAGCGGACCGCCTTGTCGATCGCCTTCGTCGACCTCGACCGCTTCAAGGAGATCAACGACCGCCACGGTCACGATGCCGGGGACCGGGCACTGATCGCCGCCGCGGCGGCGATGACCAAGAACCTGAGGGACGCCGACATCCTGGTGCGCTGGGGCGGCGAGGAATTCCTGCTGATCATGCCCGACACCGATCCGGCCGAGGCCAGGCAGGCGCTGACCCGCCTGCAGGAGGCGGGCTTCGGCGAACGCCCCGACGCTTCGCGCCTGACCGCCAGCATCGGTTACGCCGAAGTCGGCCAGGACCTGTGCGGCGACTGGCGGGAACTGGTGGAGACGGCCGACCACCGGATGTATCTGGCCAAGAGCGGCGGCCGCAACCGGGTGGTTTTCGCCGATCCGCCGGCGGCAAAGCAGTAGTCGGACCTTCGCTGGAGACGCCCGAGCGGTTGCAGCCCAACGCCCGAAGGAAGTCCCGTGGGACCACAGCGATAGAGTGCCCGCTATGATCGTAGTGCAACAGCGCGGAGAAACCCGCCACCTGAAGCCATACCGCTTCCCGACAGACTTATTTCAGCAACGACTCGCCGATGACTACGATCAGCCCCGTTTCCTCTGAACTTGAGGCTTTCGCGCAGCCGATTCAGGCCTTGCTTATGAAAGCTTCAAACGCCTCGATCGACAGCGGGCGACTGTAGAGGTACCCCTGAAAAGCGTGACAGCCGTTGCTGCTCAGGAAATCACGTTGCGCCTCGGTCTCCACTCCCTCGGCGATCACGGTTAATCCCAGGCTCTTCGCCAGGGCGATGATGGTGCAGGCAATAGCGGCATCATTGGCATCTTTGAGCAAGTCGAGGACAAAGGACTGATCGATTTTCAACTGGGACAGGGGGAGGCGCTTCAGGTAGGCAAGCGAAGAGTAACCGGTGCCGAAATCATCCAGGGAAAAGTTAACTCCCCGTTTCCTCAGGTTATTCATGTTCCCGATGACAGCACCCACGTCATCAAGGAGTACGCTCTCGGTCAGTTCCAGCTTGAGCTTACCGGCATCGACGCCAGTGGAATCGAGCACCGAGAGTACCTGCTCGACGTAATCGTTTTGGTGGAACTGGCGAGCACTGACGTTGACCGCCAGGCTCAGCTTGGCCGTCGCCGGCTGCCCAGACCAGACCGCCAACTGTCGGCAGGCGGTTTCCAATACCCAGCGTCCAAGCGGCAGGATCAGCCCCGTTTCTTCCGCCAGGGGAATGAACTCCGCCGGTGAGACCAGGCCCCGCACTGGATGCTGCCAGCGCACCAAAACCTCGGCCCCCGTGACCCGACCTTCCTTGTCCACTTGCGGCTGGTAGTAAAGGAGAAACTGATGCTCCTGAATGCCCCGATGTAACTCCACTTCCATAGCGACGCGCTCCCTGAGCGCGGCCTGTAGCTCAGGGTCATAGAAACTTAAGGTATTTCGCCCCGCCGCTTTGGCTTGGTACATGGCCACGTCTGCCCGTTTCAACAGGTCTTCGACGCTACCATCTTGATCGGAGAACAGAGTGATACCGATGCTAGGCGTACTCGCGTATGCGTGGTCAGTAAGAACATAGGGACGACGGAGTTCGGCGAGGATTTTCTCGCTGACGGTCTGCGCCTGGGCGGCAGCCTCATTGGCAATGCTGGAAAGATCTTCGAGCATGACAATAAACTCATCCCCCCCGAATCGGGCAACGGTGTCGCCCTCGCGCACGCAAGTGGTCAAGCGCAGCGCCACCTGTTGCAGCAGCAGATCACCGAAATCGTGGCCGAGACTGTCGTTCAGTGTCTTGAAGTCGTCCAGATCGATAAACAACAGCGCCCCGGGACGGCCATGGCGTCCCGTCGCAGCCAGCGACTGCTTCAACCGGTCCATCAGCAGGCGGCGGTTGGGTAGGTTGGTCAAGTGATCGAAGTAGGCCAGGCGTTCAATTTCTTGTTCTGCTGCCTTGCGTTCGGTGATGTCTTCCATCGCTGCGACGTAGCCCGTCTTTTCGCCTTGCCGGTTGAAAACCGGTGCAATCGAAGTATTTTCCCAGAACAGCGTGCCGTCCTTTCGGCGGTTGAGAAGCTCGCCGTGCCAGGTGTTGCCCGAAGTGATGGTGGCCCATAGTTCCCGATACACTTTCTTTGGCAGCTCACCTGACTGGAAAGCCCGTCGATTCCTCCCGATGATTTCAGCACTCGAATAGCCGGTGATTTTCTCGAAGATGGGATTGACGTACTGGATGTCGCCATCGAGGTCGGTGATGATGATCGAGCCCGGGCTTTGTTCGACGGCACATGAAAGATTGTCGAGCTTTTGTTCTCGCTCATGGCGTTCAGCCTCGCGAGCAAAGTTGTTCAACGCATGACTGATATCCGTGGCCATTTCGATCAGCAATTCCTTCACTGGCGCGGTGAAGGTATCGGTTTTGCCAGAGTAAATGCTAAAAGCACCGACGACGGCCCCTTCTTTGCGCAGCGGGAGTGAGCCAGCCGACCATATGCAGGATTTTGCAGCCGCTTCGTGCCAAGGTGCGGTGCGTGGGTCGTACTGAAAATTCTGGCACCACTGCGGTTGATCCTCGCGAATGGCTGTGCCTACCAGGCCTCGTCCGTTAGGCTCGTCGGGCGACACCAATATTTTTTCTGGTTGCCAGAAAGCCTTCTTTTCCCCAAACATTGCGATCGGCACGACCTGCCGGCTGGCGTCATCGACTCGACCGATCCAAGCCATGTCCATCCCGCCGTCCTGCACCACAACCTGGCAGACGCGATCGAATAACTCCGCCTCGCTAGTGCATGATACGATGGCTTGGTTGCAATGACTCAAGGCCGAATATAGCTGGCTCAACCGATGAATTTTGGTTTCCGCTAATTTCCGCTCGGTGATGTCGCGAGTTACCGACAGAATGCATGGCTCGCCTTTAATAGTGATCACGCTCGCGGATATAAGGCCATCGATAATCCTGCCATTTTTCAAACAAAACTGGGCCTCCAGGTTTTCACAATAGCCATCGCGACGCAGCGCTTCGAGCAAACCTTGCCGATCGACAATGTTGTGCCAGATATTGATTTCGCTTGAAGTCTTGCCGATGACTTGGTCTTGCGCATAGCCCGTTATCCGCGTGAAGCCATCGCTTATTTCGAGATAGAGCCCGTCAGACAGGCGGTTGATATTGACGGCGTCTGGGCTACTCTTGAATGCCGCACGATAACGCGCTTGGCTCTCGTTCAGCGCTTGGTGGACGCGCCTTTGCCAAAAGAAGAACGCAGCAAGTCCTACTGAAATGGCCAAGAAAGAGAGGCTGATCAGCGCAGCAACCCAGTAATAGATACGCTCGCGACCACGTATCTGAACCAGCGCATCGGCCTGCGGCGTGGCGAGTGCGAGTATCAATGGATACTTTTTCAGGGTCTGGTAACTGAGAAGTTCCAAACCCCCGCCCGGCTTTTCCTGGAGAGTCAGGTTGCCATTAAGACTCTTGGCCTGAGCCGCCAGTACTGAACGCGTCCACAGCTCAGTATGGGCAGCGGATTTGCCTATTCCCCCTTGCGCGTAGACAACGCCATTCTTATCGATCAAGAAAAAATCCGCCTTTGCACCGAGTTGCTTCTCGTCTAATGGCCCACTGAGATATGACTGCCGGAGACAGGCAAATGCAATTCCGCCGAAAGTGCCATTGTCACTGTTGATGCGTAACGACACCGGGATCAACCGGCCGTCCTTGTTCAAAGGGTCGGGCACAGGATTGCCGATTAACAGACGCTTGCCGGCATGCGTCTGATGAAATTTGAACGCGCCTGTGTAAAGGGCGCTACCACTGCAAAACTTGGCGGTTCTGTCGGAGATGAATACCTTGCCGTGTCCATCGAAGACGCCTGCCAATTCCAATTGTTTGTGACGCATTCCAAAGTCATCAAGCAGGCTGTCTATCTTTTTATTCGGCGTACCGATCAGGTCCAGATAACTAACGATCCGCAGCAACTGCTCGATGTTCACCAAAGACGAACCGATTTGCTCTGACAGCAAGCGGGCAATGTCGATATTGACCTGAGTCTGATGGGCGAGGGCTAGGCTTCGTTCATGCGAGACGCGCTCCAACGTCACCGACCAGACCGTGATAATAAAGGTCAGGCAAGAGAACGCGATCGCTAGCAGGATGTATCTGGCTCGGAGTTGGGCGTGCGACTTCATTCGGATGTGCTTTCTGTGTTTGGTCGGAACGGCCCCCGGTGACTGCTTGAACTTTCCCCATCGGTGACCAAGTCAAGGTTCCCTACCCGTCTTGACGGCGAGGGGGCTGATACCGAATTCATTGCGTGAAACGAATTATTTCCGCCGGGATGGCGCAAAGCGCCAGGCTGCGGTCGGCGGCGCCCAGTTTCACCGCTTCCTTGGGCATGCCATAGACCACGCAGGAGGCCTCGTCCTGGGCCAGGGTATGAGCGCCGGCGTCGCGCATCTCCTTCAGGCCGCGGGCGCCGTCGTCGCCCATGCCGGTCATGATCACCCCCAGGGCGTTCTTGCCGGCGCTCTTGGCGACCGAGCGGAACAGCACGTCGACCGAGGGCCGGTGGCGATTGACCAGCGGACCGTCCAGCACCT
>JAJZPJ010000081.1 GCA_021811225.1 Pseudomonadota bacterium | reverse complement strand
CCGCGGTGACTGTTTTACTGATTGCGCTGATTGGCCTCTCCCGCTTGTATCTCGGTGCACACTGGCTGTCGGACGTGCTCGGCGGACTTGCCTTCGGGGTAGCCTGGGTCGCGGCCCTGGCGATGGCCTACGAGTATCAGTCGCAGGAGAATATTCGCGCCCGGGCGTTTGCGGTGCTGATGGCCGGAGTATTCGTCGTCGCGGCCCTCACCCACGTAGCAACGAGTCATCGAGCTGATGCGGAGCGGCACACCCCACCCCCAGCGGTGAAATAGACGGACGACGCTATCGTCGCGAGGTGAGCGACTCGCTACCGCACTGCGTTGTGCCCCGACATTGCGCTGCAGTTCGCAGGGGGCCGGCAAACTGGGGCCGGCCCAGAAGCGCAGATGGCGTCGGAAGCGCTACGACTTGCAATCGCATCCGGATGGCGGTCGATGGCACGCTGCATCTCTGCCACGGCCAGGAGGATCGTCTTGAATTGCCGCCTCTGCTGTGAGGCGGCGCCGGTGACGGCGATATCGGGACGGCGATCATAGCGGCAATCCGGCGCCAGCCGGAGCGTCACGAATTCCTGGAGGCGCCGCAACAACTGCTGCGCTTCACGGCGAGAACGGGCCGCGAAAATTACCGAAATGTAATCCGCGAGTCAGCTTCCCGTTAGTCGCGATACCGGAAAATGTGCCTACTGACATTTCCTGAACTCGCAACACGTGAGATCCGAATAATTGGCATATAATCAAGATTCAGTCCCCTAGCGTATCCCAAAAGACTGCCACGAATGATTGATAAGTCGCCAGAGTTCTATCCGCAGCGCAGGGGCATCAGCCCACGCGGCGTTGCGCGCATACTCCTGGCAACTTGGCTATTTACCCTGCTGGTTTGTTCTTACAACGACTTCTCCCAAACGCCGGCAGACCCGGCTGGGAACACCCCTTTAGCACACGCACAGAGCGGTTCTTCCGGGCATGGCAGCAGCGCTCAGGACACGGATGCCTGCTGCACCCTGCTGCAAAATCTGCCCACATTTTTCAGAATGGGCAAGATCGAGGCGCCGCGGCAAAGCCTGATGGTCGTGTTGCCCCCCTACTTCCTGGTGGTCCTGAGCGCTCTGCTGGTCGCCGCCAAGCTTCGCTTTTTCTGCACGGATCCTCCGGGCAAACCCTCCCCCCTGCTGGCGACCAACGCCCTCTGGCCCAACGCCCCGCCCCGCTGAAGCGCCGCCCTATCTAAAGATCGGGGTGGCTGCGTCCTTGGTGTTTTAAAGCTGTTCGCCCAAGGCGGCCATCGTCCTGTCGTACAGAAATCATTTCGGGAACACCTTCTATGTCGTCACCTTGGATCACCCGGGGGGCGCGGCGCCTCTCCATGCTCCTTGCCGCCAGCGCCCTGCTGGGCGGCTACCAACAGAGCGCCAACGCCGCAGGCCTGAGCTTGGCGCAAGCCATCGCTATCTCCGTTCAGAGCAACAAGGATCTGCAAGCCGCGCGTTATAGCGTCGAAGAAGCGCGCGCACGTTTGCTGCAGGCGGGGCTGCCGCCCAATCCGCGGCTGGATATCGGCGCAAAAAGCGATCTCCTCTTCAGGAACGAGGGGGAGTATTCCGGCAGCATCGACGTCAGCCAGCAGTTCTCCATCGCAGGCCGTCTCGCCCATCAAAAGACGGTCGCCCGCGTGGATGTGGCCTTGGCGCTGGCCGAGATCAAGCAGGCCGAGCTCAAACTGGCGGGCGAGGTGAGGTCCGAGTTCTATCGACTATTGACGCTCGATCGGCAGATCTCGTTACGCGAGCGTTTGATCGCTATCGAGCAGGCGCTGGTGCTGGGCACCCGCGAGCGCTACAAAGCGGCGGAAGTCTCAGAGCTCGACGTCAATACCGCCCAACTCGAACTGCAGCGCCTGAGCCAGGAGCGCACGCTGTTGCTGAGCCAGCGGATACGCCAAATGGCCCGGATGAAGCAGTTGCTCGGCAGATCGGCAACGCAAGACCTGGAACTCGATGAGACCCTGCCGACCGACGAATCGCTACCGAGTTTGGCGGAACTGCAACGCCAGGCGTTGTCATCACGGCCCGACCTGCGCTTCGCGTTGCTCAACGCCGACCGCGCCCAGGCCAACCAGGCATTGGCGCGGGCGCAGCGCTGGGAAGACTGGACCGTGGGCGTCGGGCTGGAGCAAGGCCGGCAGGTCATCGACGGGGGGCCGCCCCAGAATAGCAGTCGCGTCATCGGGCTGAGCCTGTCGATTCCCTTGCCCTGGCGCAATCGGAATCAGGGGAATATCGCTGCAGCAGCCGCTGCTGGAGCACAGGCCGACGCACGTATCGAAGCGCTGAAGCTCAGTATCGGCAACGAGGTGGCTAGCGATTACGCAGAAACGGAACGATTGCAGCAGGCGCTCTCGGAATACCGCCGCAATATGCTGGGGGTCAGCGCGCGCAACGTGCGTCTTGCCCAGCAGGGATACGATCAGGGACTCGTTCCGGTCGGTGACGTGGTGCGGATACAGCGCCAACAGGGCGAGTTGAATATCGCCTATCTGAACACCCTCGACCAATACCTGCAGGCACTGGCGAGATTGCGCAGCGCGACGGGCAATCTCGCCAAATAGCCCAGCCAAAAACTTGTGAAAGGAATGCCATGAGAAATGTTCTGAAAGGTCGACTACTCGGCCTGCTGCTGGCGCTCTTCGCTGCGCTCGGCGCGATGCCCTCGGCCTTTGCGCATGGGGGGGCGATCGAGGTCGGCACCGGGGCACGCGGTCCGGTGCTATTGAGCGCTGCGCAGCAGCAGGCGATCGCCTTGCAGTTGGCGCCCGCCCGCCTGCGCCCGCTGTCTGCCGAATTGAATCTGAACGGCGAGGTGCGCTTGCTGCCCGATCGCCAGGCCGACGTCAGCACGCGCATCAATGGACAGGTCAAGGCGCTCTATGCGAATCTGGGAGACAGGGTCAGGCTCGGTCAGCGTCTGGCCTTGGTGCAATCCCGGCTGGTGGGCGACCCGCCGCCCAGCGTGACCATCACCGCCCCCAGGAGCGGCGTGATCGACGCGCGCAACGTAGTTATCGGCCAGGCGGTGGACCCCAGCACGGTGCTGTTCCATATCAGCGACCGTTCCCAGGTTTTCGTGGTCGCGCGGGTCTATGAAGATGATATCGGCAAGATCAGGCCGGGACAGGAAGCCCGCGTCCGCGCGCTCGGCTATCCGGAGCGGGTGTTCACCGGCAGGATCAGCTTGGTCGATCCCGATCTGGATCCATCGAGCCGCACCGTGAAGGCGTGGATACGGCTCGCCAATCCGCAGGGCCTGCTCAAGCCCGGCATGTTCGCCCGCGCCGCCGTCATCTTGCGGCGCAACGAGGCGGCGCTGACCATCCCCAACAGCGCCGTCATCGAAGCCAACGGCGAGAAGTTCGTGTTCGTCCGCGAAGGGAACAAGTACCACCGGGTGGAAATCGGCATCGGCGCCAAGGACGACGAGTACAGCGAAATCACCGACGGTCTGGTACCGGGCGATGAGGTGGTGACCCAGGGCAATCGCGAGATCTACACCATGTGGCTCACCGGCGGGCAAATGAAGGCGGAGGAATAAATCATGTTCAATCGCCTGATCGCCTGGTCGCTGCACAACCGTCTGATCGTGCTCGTGCTCACGCTGGTCCTGTTCATCGCGGGCGGCTATGCCTTGCAGCGGATGCCGGTGGACGTCTTCCCGGAATTCGCGCCCCCCCAGGTGGTGATCCAGACCGAGGCGCCGGGCATGGCGCCGAGGGACGTGGAATCCCTGCTGACCTATCCGTTGGAGAGCGCGATCAACGGCACGCCGGGGGTGAGCGACGTGCGCTCCAACACCTCCGTGGGTCTATCGACGATCACCGTCGTCTTCAACGCCAATACCGATGTCTATCTGGACCGGCAACTGGTCAACGAGCGCATCCAGAACGTCCTCGGCCGGCTTCCGGCGGGAACCCTGCCGCCGGTGATGCTGCCCGTCACCTCGGCGGTGGGCTGGCTGATCAAGTATGCGCTGACCAGCGATACCTTGTCGCCCGAGAAGCTGCGCACCCTGTCCGACTGGGAAATCCGCCCGCGCATTCTGGCACTGGGCGGCATCGCCTCGGTGGTCTCCATCGGCGGCGAGGTCAAGCAATATCAGGTGCGCCTGGACCCCAACCGGATGCTCGCCTATGGAATCAGCGCCGAAGAGGTGCGCAAGGCCCTGCAGAAGTCCAACACCAACGTCCCCGGTGCCTTTTTGCAGCGGCCCGGTCAGGAATTGATCGTCGCCGGCGTCGGGCGCATCAGCTCCCTGGACGACCTGAAAAGCACCGTGATCACCATGCGCAATGGCGCCCCGATCACCATCGGCAACGTCGCCGATGTCGCCTTCGGCGGCGAGATCAAGCGCGGCGACGGCGCCTTCGCGATGAAGCCCGCGGTGATCGGAACCATCTCCAAGGCCTACGGCGCGGACACCCTGACCACGACGCGCAAGGTTGAAACGACGCTCGCCGAAATAAAGAAGCAATTGCCGGCGGGCGTCCAGATGAATGCCAAGGTATTCCGCCAGGCGAACTTCATCGAGGCGGCGATCCACAATCTGAACGTCTCCCTGCTGGAGGGCGCGCTGATCGTGATCGTCGTGTTGTTCGTGTTCCTGATGAACTGGCGCGCCTCCTTGATCACCTTTCTGTCGATGCCGGCCTCCTTCGTCGGCGGCATCCTGGTGATGCACGCCTTCGGCATCGGCATCAACTCCATGACCCTGGGCGGGCTGGCGATCGCCATCGGCGAGGTGGTGGACAACGGCATCATCACCGTGGAGAACGTGGTGCGGCGCTTGCGCCTGAACCGCAACGCAGTACGTTCGTCGCCACCGATCGAGGTGGTGTTCGACGCGGTGCAGGAAATCCTCAACTCGGTGGTATACGCGACGCTGATCGTGATCATGATCTTTCTGCCGATCTTTTTCCTGCAAGGACTGGCCGGGCGCATCTTCAGTCCCCTGGGTGTGGCCTATATCGCTTCGGTGACGGCCTCCCTGGTGGTGGCGGTGACCATGGTCCCGGCCCTCTGTTATCTGCTGCTGGTGCGCAACAAGGAACATGAAGACGCTGCCTTGCACGCCATGAAAAGCCGCGAGTTGCTGGCAGACACCACCCTGGCGGAGGGCGCCCCCGAACAGGAGACCCGCTTCGTCCTGTGGCTGAAGCGCCATTTCCTGCGCCTGCTGAACCTGGCCTTGCGCCAGTTCTGGTGGGTGGTCGGGCTGTCGCTGGTCGCACTGGCGTCGTCTCTGGCCTTGCTGCCGTATTTCGGCCTGTCTTTCCTGCCGGAGTTTCGCGAAGGCAACTACATCATCGCCATGACCACCCTGCCGGGCACCTCGCTGCAGGAATCGATGCGCCTGGGCACCCTGGTGCGTCGGGATCTGCTCAAGTATCCCCAGGTGATCTCGATCGATCAGCGCGCGGGCCGCGCCGAACTGGACGAGGATGCGCAGCCGCCCGATTTCAGCGAGTTCGACGTGCGACTCGATTATTCCAAGAATCCGGCCATGAGCGCGGACACCCTGCTCGCGAAAATCCGCCAGGATCTGGCCGGGATACCGGGCGCCGTATTCAACGTCGGTCAGTTCATCGCGCATCGGATGGACGAGGTGCAATCGGGCGTGCGCGCCCAGGTCGCCATCAAGATATTCGGCAGCAAGCTGGCGACGCTGTATCAAACGGGACAGGAGGTTCAACGGCTGTTGCACGGCATACCCGGCGCGGTCGATATCAATCTGGAACAGCAGATCCGCGTCCCGCAGGTGACCATCAAGATCGACCGCAACAAGGCTGCCCGTTACGGCATCGCGGTCGGAGACATCGCGCAGGACATCCAGTTGTCCTTGAACGGGGAGGTCTTGTCCAGCGTGCAGGAGGGCAGCCGCAGCTTCGATCTTTACGTGCGTCTGGCGCCCGCCGCGCGCGACAGCGTCGCCGCGATCCGCGACCTCCCGGTGGATGCGCCCGGCCTCAGTCCCGATGGACGGGCCAAGATACCGCTGCGGGAAGTGGCCGACGTGACGGTGCAGGACGAACCCTATTCGATCAACCGAGAAAGCGTGCAGCGCCTGATCGTCGTCTCCTTCAACGTGCAGGGGCGGGATTTGGCGAGCGTCATCCGGGACACGCAGTCCCGTATCGACGCCCGGGTCAAACTGCCCTCGGGCTACCACATCGAATACGGCGGCCAGTTCGAGAGCCAGCGCCAAGCCAACCAGACGCTGCTGCGCTTCGGCGCCCTGGCCCTGCTCGGCGCGGTGATCCTGCTCTACAAGGTCTTCGGCAGCTTCCGCGAGGCCCTGCTGGTGCTGTTCAATCTGCCACTGGCGATGATCGGCGGCATCGTCGCGCTCTATCTCGCGGGAGCGAACCTGAGCGTGGCCGCGGTGATCGGCTTCATCACGCTGTTTGGCATCGCCACCCGCAACGGCATCATCCTGGTCACCCATTACAACCAGTTGCGCAAGGAAGGGAAGCCGTTGCAGGAAGTCGTGGTGCAAGGCACCCTCGACCGCCTGGTGCCCGTCTTGATGACCGCGGCCACCGCGGCATTGGGACTGATCCCGCTGTTGTGGGGTTCGCCCGTCGGCAAGGAACTGGAGCAGCCGCTGGCCCAGGTGGTATTGGGCGGTCTGGTGAGTTCCACCTTCCTCAACATGATCGTCGTGCCGACGGTGTACCAGCGCATCGAGCGCTGGCGCGAACAGCGTCAGCACCGCCATTCAACCTTGTCCATGGAGAAAGCGTCATGAACCTCAAGCTAACCCTCGCCGCAGCACTGACCGCCACCCTGCTCGCCACCGCAACCGTCGCTCTGCCGGCGCACGCCAGCGAAGCGACCCCGGTACAGATACCGGCGACCAGCACCGCCATCTGGCAAGCGATAGATAAAGAAACCGCAATCTTGGACACGCTGATGCAAACCGGCAAGCTTGAGGAACTGCACCATCACGCATTCGCGATCCGCGATCTGGTGGCGGCATTGCCCAGTCATTCAGGTTCTTTGCCCGCCGGAAAAATGGCGCAAATCAAAACCTCCGGCAAGTACGTTGCCACCCTGGCGGAACGACTGGATGCCGCAGGCGATGCGAAGGACAAGGCGGCTGCAGCATCGAATTTGAGGAAATTGAAAGGGATTTTGAAGGGAATTCGGGCTAATGAGTGAGGGGTTTCAGAAGCAATGGAACATTGAAAGTTGAGGCTCTCTATTTTTCATAGCAGTCGCGGCATGGTGGGGAAAATCGAAGTCGAGTTCACGTGCTCCAGCGGCAACAGACGTAACGACGCCACTGAAGTGACCGCCGGTGCGCTCGGTGCCGACGCCCTGGTTTCGGCGATCGATCATGTTATTGGGAAGGCAGAAAAAATGAGCCAAACGATTCCGGCCGGGAGCAAGTCAGGGAGGCGGTCCATATGATTGCGCCTTCGACCTTGGGGCTGGCCGCGGTCTTCGCCGCCGGCGTAGTGTCCTTTCTCTCGCCCTGCGTGCTGCCCGTGGTGCCCGGCTATATTTCCTATATTGCGGGGCACTCCTTTCACGACCGCGAGGGCGATCCCGGGCTGCGCGAGCGGCTGCAGGCGATGTGGCTGAGCCTGTTCTTCGTGCTCGGCTTCTCGACGGTGTTCCTCGCCTTCGGCGCCAGCGCCACGGTGCTCGGACGCTTATTGCTGAGCCATCGCAGCGAACTGAATCTGGTGGGCGGCATCATCGTCATCGGCTTCGGTCTGTTCATGCTCGGGCTCGCCCGTCACGTGCGCTGGATCCACCAGGACTGGCGCATCCACCCGCGGCTGCGCGGTGGCCACCCCGGCGCCGCCTACGTGCTCGGGCTGGCTTTCGGCTTCGGCTGGACGCCCTGCATCGGACCCGTGCTCGGCACCATCCTGACCATGAGCGCGATGACGTCCACCGTCGCCGGCGGGATCAAGCTGCTGGCCGTCTATGCCGCGGGCCTGGGCATCCCCTTCCTGGCAGCGGCGCTGTTCATGAGGACTTTGCTGCTGCGCTTGAAATCCTTGCGTCACCTGGGCCGGCCGTTCCAGATCCTCGCCGGCTTGGTGATGGTGGCGGTCGGCATCGCCATGGCTACGGGCGAACTGACCCGGTTTTCCTACTGGTTGCTCGACATGTTTCCCGTCCTCGGACGGATCGGCTGAGCCAGCCTATGGAATTTCGCCAAAACGCCGAACTTATGAATTGAACGTAGGACATCACGAATGCATGACGGTCGGAGCCCTCACTGAAGAATCGACAGCGACAGGAGAATGAACATGAAGATGGAGTCCACCGCGATCGATCCGGTGTGCGGCATGACGGTAAAGCCGCAAGCCGCCACCACGCAAGCCGTCTTCGAAGGCAAGGTCTACTATTTCTGCTCAGCCAGTTGCCAGGCGAAGTTCGAGCATGATCCGGCGGCGTATGCCAAGCGAGGCGACACAGATCTTGGCACAACCGGGCCGGACCATCCCTCTCATCGACAGCCGAGTTCGTCGGCACCATCTCGAACCGAGCGCGCCTATACCTGTCCCATGCATCCGGAAATCCGTCAGCCGGGCCCGGGCAACTGCCCGAAATGCGGCATGGCGCTGGAGCCGCGCAACGCACCGGCCGCCGCAGAGGACAACGCTGAGCTTAACGACATGACGCGGCGCTTCTGGGTGAGTACGCTGCTGGCGCTGCCGGTATTCGTCCTGGCGATGGGAGCGGATCTGCTGCCTGGTGTGGTCGGCCGACTCATGTCGCCGCGGTCGCTGCAGTGGCTCGAATTCGCGCTCGCCACGCCGGTGGCGCTGTGGGGTGGTTGGCCCTTCTTCGTCAGGGGCTGGCAGTCGGTGGTGAACCGCCATCTCAACATGTTCACGCTGATCGGGCTGGGCGTCGGCGTGGCATGGAGCTACAGCACCGTGGGCCTGCTCGCGCCCGGGCTGTTTCCTCCGGGCGTGCTCATGGCGGACGGCACGGTACCGGTCTATTTCGAGGCGGCGGCGGTGATCACGGCGCTGGTGCTGCTCGGTCAGGTGATGGAACTGCGCGCCCGCAGCCGCACCAGCGCGGCCATCAAGATGCTGCTCGGTCTCGCGCCCAAGACCGCACGCATCGTGCGCGAGAATGGAGTCGAGGAGGACCTGCCGCTGGAGCAGGTGCAGCCGGGCGACGTGCTGCGCGTGCGGCCGGGCGAGAAGGTCCCGGTCGATGGCGTGGTCACCGACGGCGCCAGTTCGGTGGATGAAGCGATGGTGACGGGCGAACCGATACCGGCGGAAAAATACCCCGGCGACCGCGTCATCGGCGCCACGGTCAACGGCACCGGCAGCCTGCTGATGCGCGCCGAACGGGTCGGCGCCGATACCCTGCTGGCCCAGATCGTGCACATGGTTTCCGAGGCGCAGCGCAGCCGGGCACCGATCCAGCGCCTGGCCGATACCGTCGCCGGCTGGTTCGTCCCCGCGGTGATCCTGGCGGCGCTGGCAACCCTGGTCGTCTGGGGCCTGTGGGGGCCGGAGCCGCGCCTGGCGCACGCCCTGATCAACGCCGTCTCGGTGCTGATCATCGCCTGCCCCTGCGCGTTGGGGTTGGCGACGCCGATGGCGATCATGGTCGGCACCGGCCGCGGCGCCATGGCCGGCGTCCTGATCAAGAACGCGGAGGCGCTGGAAATCCTGGAGCAGGTGGATACCCTGGTGACCGACAAGACCGGCACCCTGACCGTCGGCAAGCCGCAACTCACGACGGTGGTGGCGGCAAACGGCTTCGCCGAGGAAGAGATCCTGAAACTCGGCGCCAGTCTCGAACGCGCCAGCGAACATCCTCTGGCGGCGGCCATCATCGCCGGCGCCCAGGCAAAGGGGCTCGTCCTGCTGCCGGTTGCCGAGTTCGCATCGCACACCGGCAAGGGTGTCACCGGACGCATCGACGGGCGGCAGGTGGCGATCGGCAACAGCAAGCTGCTGGAATCCCTGAGCCTGCAGTTCGACAAACTCGCGACGCAGGCCGAGGCGATGCGCAACGAGGGACAGACGGTGATGTTCGTCGCGATCGATGGCAGACCCGCAGGACTAATCGGCGTGGCCGACCCGATCAAGGAGACGACGGCGGCAGCGATCCGCCAGTTGCACGCGGAAGGAATGCAGATCGTCATGCTGACCGGCGACAGCCAGGCCACGGCCGATGCGGTGGCGAAGAGGCTGGGCATCGACCGGGTCATCGCCGGCGTGCTGCCGGAGCAGAAGGTGGAACTCATCAAGAAACTGCAAGCCGAGGGCCGCATCGTGGCGATGGCGGGCGACGGCATCAACGATGCGCCGGCGCTGGCTCAGGCCCAGGTCGGCATCGCCATGGGCACCGGCACCGACGTGGCGATGGAGAGCGCGGGCGTGACCCTGGTCAAGGGCGATCTGCGCGGCATCGTGCGCGCCCGGCGCCTGAGCCGCGCGACGCTGCGCAATATCCGTCAGAACCTGTTCTTCGCCTTCATCTACAACGTGCTGGGCGTGCCGCTGGCGGCGGGCGTGCTGTATCCTTTCTTCGGGCTGCTGCTGTCACCGATCATTGCGGCGGCGGCCATGAGTTTCAGCTCGGTCTCGGTGGTGAGCAATGCGCTGCGCCTCAACCGCACCGAACTGTGAGCGCGAGGGCAGGATGCAGCAGACGGTTTCTTTCGGACGAGGAGAACGACAATGTGGGGCTATATGGGCAACTATCACGGCGGTTGGGGAGGGATGGGCTTCGGCATGCTCGGCATGGCGCTGTTCTGGCTTTTTCTGATCATCGGGATCGTCGCGCTGGTGAAGGGCACCTGGGGATCGGGCACAGCCGCCGCCGAGCGGCGCCAGGAGAAGACGGCGCTGGATATCCTTAAGGAGCGCCACGCCCGCGGCGAGATCGAGAAGGAAGAGTTCGAGCAGAAAAAGCGCGATCTTGCCTGACCGTGCTCATTGGCCGCAAACACCGTCCATTTCAAATTACCCAACGGCATAAGTTTCGACCTGAGCGACCTCGGCCAGGACGAGCTGTCGCTGATCCTGAACCTGCTGTGAAGATTGCCATATTCTGTCTCGGCGCAGGGCTGAATGCGCAGCGTGACGCCTGAATGCGCAGCGTGACGCATTTGGGCGGCATATTATGGAAATCAACAGGGCAAGTGCACAGTCCAAAGACAGCATGTTGAAACCTAGTGAAATGCCCGAGTGCCCGGTCTTCACTCCTCGCCCTTTCTCTGTATGCCGTGGCGCTTCATCTTCTCCCACAGATTCTTGCGACTGATGCCCAGCGCCTCGGCGGCGCGTGTGGCGTGGC
>JAJZPJ010000080.1 GCA_021811225.1 Pseudomonadota bacterium | reverse complement strand
GCCCGAGCGTGTCATTGACCCCCTTGAAGTTGTCCAGATCGACGAACAGCACCGCCAGCTGCCACCCGTTCCGGCGCGCCGCCCGCGTCCCCTGCTCCAGGCGGTCGTAGAGCAGGGCGCGGTTGGGCAGCCCGGTGAGGACGTCGTAGTAGGCCAGATAGTTGAGCCGCTCCTGCTTCTCGATGTGATCGATCGCGAAGGCAACGTCGCCGGCCAGTTCAGACAACAGCTTCATTTCTTCGTCATGGAAAAACTCGCTCTCGCTGGCATAGAACGCCAGCACGCCTATCGCCTCGCCCGAAAAAACGATCAGCGGCAGGATTGCCATCGAACAGACTCCCGCTTCGGCGTATTCCTTGCCGAACAAAACCCGAGGGTCATTTTGCGAATCGTTGGACACGACGCCCTTCTTCTCCCTGATCGCCCGCGCGACCATGGTGTGGGGCGCAGTCCCGGCCGACGACAGAACGCCCTTGATGGCGCTCATCAGTTCCTCGTCCTTGCCCGCCGAGGCGACCGGGGTGATCATCATCGTGCTTCGATCGACGATGGCGATCATCGACATGCGAAAGCCACCGGTGTCGACCGCGATCCGGCACGCCTCCGTGAACAGCTCGTCGCGTTCATGCACGCGCACGATCAGCGCATTGATGCCGCTCAGCACTGCATAGACGCGGTTGAGTTGCACGATTCTGTCTTGGGTCTCCTTGCGCTCGGTGATGTTCAGGTGCATGACCACGGCGCCATTCGGATGCTCGTCAGAAAGCGGCGCCACCGTCAGCAGGAACCAGCGCTGTTCGGTCGGCGATTGACAGGCGTATTCGAGCGAATAGCCCGGCGCTGCGCCGCTCAGCACCGCACGGATGCCCGTGGCGACCGGCTCTGCCCCGGCGGCATCGGGGCCTCGGGCGCGATCGCAAACGTCGAGATAGTTGAGGCCTATCCCGTATTCCGGGGATCGGCAGGCATTCGCCTCGGCAAAGCCCCGCCACGCAGCATTCACCGAGATGATCTGCCCCTGAGCATCGAGCAAGGCGATATTTGCCGGCAGCGCATTCACGATGGCCGCCTGTTTGGCCGCCTCGCTGTGGCGCAAGTGCTCCTGGGCGCGGCGCAACAGCCAGGTCTGGCCGTCGCGATCCGTCACCGCATCGATCTCGCCCGCCGTCAGTTGCTCCAGGCGCCGCTCGGTCCGGTGCAGCGTCGCGATCAGCGCGGTCATCTCCTGGTTCGCGTCCCGCGGAGGGCGCGACTGTCTCGGCGTCATGGCGCGAGGGCTTCCAGCCCCAAGGCCTGCATTACCAGTTGCGTCTGGCTCAAGGTGCCGACGATGGTCCTGCTCGGGACCGGCGCCAGTTTGACCAGCGTCGGGGTCATGAAAATGCCGTCTGCCAGCGCGCGCTTGGGCTCCCGGAACACGTCGATGATTTCGATTTCGTGCCGATCCGGCAGGTGCCTCCGGCACAGCGCAGTCAGGTTGCCCAGCGCCTGCGCGGAGTTCAGCGCATCGGCGGCGACATAGAGCCGGAACTTGAACATCACCGCCTGGCTCATGAGCTCTTCCGCCCCGGCTTCGCCGCATCGGCGCCGCGTAACTCCTGCATCCGGGTGCGGCCGCGCGACAATTCGCCCTTACGGCTCTGCGTGGCGCTGGCCAGTAGCGCCTTCTCGACCTGTTTCGCCACCAGTTCCACCTGCAGCGCCTTCAGGCGCGCCGCCAACTCCGCTTCCTCGGCATCGAGTTTGACGCCCTTCAACTTCGTGACGACTTCGGCCGCCTCATGCACGGCACGCTCGGCGCTTTCCTTTTCCCAGCGCAGCGTGCCCATCAATACCTCGCCGCCGGCCGTGTAGGTATCGGACAGCGTCACCCCGGCGTCGCTCAGGATCAGTTCGCGCACCTGGTTCGAATGCGCGGTGCCGCGGGACTTGACGATGGACAGGCCGCGATTGCGCTCGCCCGCCTGCACCAGATAGTTGAGATGGATCCAGGTGTCGGCGAGCATCGAGACTTGCAGCGGGGAGTTGCTTTCCATCCGGTTCGACATCTCGTCTGACAGGCTGGTGCATACCAGCGTGAGACCTTCGCCCTTGGCCCAGTCGATCAAGCGGTCGGCGACGCTTTGCGCGCTCAAGTCGTTGCCGGACTTGTACCAGGTCGATACCGGATCGATCACCAGACAGCGGGCGCCGTGCGCCTGCGCCAGCGTCTTGATGCGCACCAGATAGGTCTCCGCGCTGCCGGCGATGGAGCGGGCCGAAATCATGCGCAGGCAACCGCTGTTCACGTAAGGCTTCAGACGGATGCCGACCGAAGCCAGGTTGCGGACCACCTCGGTGCAATCGGAATCGAAACTGACGAACATGGTGCGCTCGCCGCGCCGGCAGGCCGCCTCCGCGAAGGCGGCGCTCAAGGTGGTCTTGGCGGTACCGGAGAAGCCGGTGATCAGCACGCTGGCGCCGCGGTAATAGCCGCCGTCGAGCATGGTGTCGAGCCGCTTCACGCCGCTGGAGACGCGCTCCTTGCTCACCTTGGCATCGACACGGCCCGGCGTGCGCGCGACGGCGACCTCCAGCCCGCTGTTGCCGATCAGGAACGGCGATTCGTTCTCGTCGAAGCTGGAGCCGCGATACTTCAGCACGCGCAGATTGCGATGCGACACCCCCAGGAGCACGCAGTGGCTCAGGATCACGGCGCAATCCACCATGAATTGCATGAAGCCGAAGAGCTGCCCGATGACGGCGCCGGCATCGTTGCCGTCGGCCTTGACGGTGATGATGCCGGTCAGTTCGCGCGCCAGCAACCATTCGTGCAGGCGGTAGACCTCCCGTCTGATCGCCGCCGGCTCCGGCAGCAGCGCCAACACGATGTCCAGGGCGTCGAACACGATGCGCCTGGCCCCCATCTCCTTGATTTTGGCGTCCAGCGCCGCCAGCATCCCGCTAAGATCGAAATCCCCCGCCTGAACCAGTTCGGGCATCGGCTGGGCATCCATGATGAACAATTTCTTTCGGCGCAAGGCCGCGAGGCGCCAACCGAAGCTGTCGGCATTGGCCACGATGCGCTTCGCGGTCTCCTCGAAGGCGACGAAGATGCCCGGCTCCTGGCAATCCTGCGCCCCATGAACCAGGAACTGCAGCGCCAGCAGGGTCTTGCCGGAACCGGGTCCGCCCGCCAGCAGGGTGGTGCGGCCGCGCGGCAGGCCGCCGCCAGTGATCTCGTCAAAACCGATGATCCCGGTCAGCGCCTTGCTCGGCAGTTTCGCGGACGAGCGCCGGCCTGGACTCGGATGGTTTGCAGACACTTGCCGTCTCCCGCCGAAAGCAGGCAGCATCCGCTTGTTCGCCGTGGTGATCTGTGCGGCAGCCAACACAGGCCGCCGCGGCGCGGCTGCCGTTCCTGCCGACGAGCGCCGTCTCAGCCCTTGAGCCGCGCCAGGATCCGTCCGGCGATCGCCGACAGCGGCGCCACCTCCTGCAACGCGCCGATCTGGGCGGCTTCGCGCGGCATGCCATAGACCACGCAGGAGGCCTGGTCCTGGCCGATGTTCCAGGCGCCCGTCTGGCGCATCTCCAGCAGGCCCTTGGCGCCGTCCTTGCCCATGCCGGTCAGGATCACTCCGATCGCGTGCCCCCGCGCCGCGGTCGCGACCGAAGCGAACAGCACATCGACCGAAGGCCGGTGGCGGTTGACCGGCGCCGCCTGCGACAGCTCGGTGAAATAAGCGCCGCCGCTTCGCCGCACCAGGAGATGGGAGTGCCCGGGGGCGAGATAGGCGTGACCGGGCAGAATGCGCTCGCCGCCCTTCGACTCGATCACGGTGAGCCGAGTCAGGCTGTCCAGCCTCTGGGCGAAGGAGGCGGTGAAGGCCTCGGGCATGTGCTGGGCGATGACGATGCCCGGCACTTCGGCGGGCAATTCGCAGAGCACTTCCCTGATCGCCTCGGTACCGCCGGTCGAGGCGCCGATCGCGATCAGCCGGTCCTGCAAGATGCCCGCTGGAAGCGCCGCCGAGGACGGCCGCTGCGACGGCTCGCGGCGACCGTGCTCAGCGCCGGCGTCCGTTCCATTGCAGCTCAGGCCCGTTCCCATGATGCCAATCTATCAGAACCCGACCGTCTCCGAATAGCTGGCGCGCTTCGAGACGAACAGCACCGCGGCGCCGATCGCCGCAGCGGCGCAGGCGAGCAGCGTGGTGCGCGGACCGAGATGCTCCGCCACCCAGCCGGCGGCGAGCCCGCCCAGCGGGGCGACGCCGAGAAAGGCCATGGTGAATAGCGACATCACCCGGCCGCGCAGCGCGTCCTTGACCATCGCCTGGATCAGGGTGTTGGCCGAGGCGATGATGCTGATGACGCAGAAACCCAGCACCACCAGCGCCGTCACGGCCAGCCACAGCTCGCGGCTCACGGCGAAGGCGGCCAGCGCCACGCCGGCCACCAACGCGGCGCGGCCGATGAGCCGCGACAATCCGCCGACGCCCTGCTGCGACGCCAGATGGAGCGTGCCGAGCAGCGCGCCGGCACCGGCCGCGGCGGAGAGGAAGCCGAAGGTCTGCGCCCCGCCGGCATACACCTCGCGCGCGAAATAGGGCAGCAGGACGACGTAGGGGGTGACGAAGAAACTCACCGCCGCCACCAGGATCAGCAGCTGACGGATCCCGGGCACGCCGAACGCGTAGCGCAGGCCCTGGAGGATCGCTTCGCCGGCGGGGGCGTGCGCCCGTTTTTCCGGCTTGCCGGTGATCATCGCCCGCAGCGCGAGAATCACCGCGAGATAGGAAGCGGCGTTGATCAGGAAGCAGACGCCCTCGCCGGCCAGACCGACCACCACCCCGGCGATCGAGGGACCGATGAAGCGGGCGGCATTCATGGTGAAGGAGTTCAAGGCGATGGCATTGCCGAGGTCGGCCCGGTTACCGACCAGTTGCACGACGAAGGCCTGGCGCACCGGGGTGTCGATGGCGTTGATGATGCCGAGACTCAAGGCCATCAGGGTCAAATGCCAGGGCTGAACCCGGCCGGACAGGGTCAGCGCCGCCAGCAGCAGGGCCTGCACCAGGGCCAGGGATTGCGTCCACAGCAGCATGATGCGCTGGTCGTAGCGGTCGGAAAAGACGCCGCCGAAAGCTGCCAGTACCAGAACGGGAATCTGCCCGGCGAAACTCACCACGCCCAGCATCAAGGTCGATCCGGTGAGCCGGTAGACCAGCCAGCTCATGGCGATCCGCTGCATCCAGGTGCCGGCGAGCGAGAACAACTGACCGGAGAAATACAGGCGATAATTGCGGTGGGAGAGCGCGCGCAGAAGTTCCGGCATGGCGTTCGGTGGTCGGCCCGGTGGTCAGAGGCGGATAGGATAAGACGACGGAGGATACACAATTCGTCACAAATGAAGCGCCTGCGACCGGGCGGCAAACTTATAATGACGATGTTATCCGCGCTGCCCGCTCCGATGTTGTCCAGTTTGTAACGCGATCGATTCGACCTGACCGTTCCATGAATCCACTACGCCGTCATTGC
This sequence comes from Pseudomonadota bacterium, assembly GCA_021811225.1. Lineage (GTDB taxonomy): Bacteria > Pseudomonadota > Gammaproteobacteria > Burkholderiales > Rhodocyclaceae > CAIYYX01. Next base: position 5,862 of record JAJZPJ010000080.1, on the reverse strand, counting down.
GCGCGCAGCGTGGCAATCCGGACTGCCGCGGCCTACGGCGGGGGATGCCGGCGCGCAATGAAACACCTCGGTCTTGGATTCGCCCTGGCGTTCGCCGCCTCGACATTTGCGGCGGCAGCCGATCCGTTCTCGACCGGGGCGCTGGCCGCGAAGAGCGCCGGCGACAGCCTGCAGCGAGCGCTGGGGCAGCCGGCGACACCCTGCCAGCCGCCCGCGCCGGCCCAGGCGCTGACGCTGGCCGAGGTGGTCGACCTCGCGCTGTGCAACAATCCCCAGACCCGCGAAGCCTGGGCCAATGCCCGCTATCAGGCGGCGCAGGTGGGCGTGGCGCAAAGCGCCTATCTGCCCTCGCTGAATCTGGCCGTGAGTTCGTCCAGGAACAGCGGCTCCGCGACCCTCCAGGGCGGCGGCGAGCAGCGCTACAACCAGACCCAGGCGAGCTTGTCGGCCGACTACCTGCTCTACGATTTCGGCGGCCGCGCCGCCGACCTGGAGAACGCGCGCCAGCTCGTGGCGGCACTGAACGCGACCCAGGACGCGAGTCTGCAGACGGTGTTTCTCGCCGCGGTGCAGGCCGACTACCAGTGGTTCGCCGCCCAGGCACAGGTCGCCGCCGCCGGCGAGAGCGTGCATGCCGCCGGCGAGAGCCTCAAGGCCGCGATCGCCCGCCAACAGGCCGGCAGCGCCACCCCGGCCGACCGCTTGCAGGCGCAGACCGCGCTGTCCCAGGCGAGGCTGAGCCAAATCCGCGCCGAGAACGACGCCATGAACGCCCGCGGCAATCTCGATTTTGCCCTGGGCCTGCCCGCCGATCGGGCGATACGCCTGGCGCCGCCGCCCGAGGTCAGCCCCGATGCCCGCTTCGAGGGCGACGTCGCGGCATTGATCGCGGCGGCCAAGCGCCGGCGCCCGGATCTGGCCGCCGCCCAAGCCCAGCTCCTGGCGGCCAAGGCCGGCGTGGCTTCGGCGCGCGCGACGGGCATGCCGAGCATCTCGCTGTTCGCCAGCCGCGGCGACAACCATAGCTCGCTGTTCGATCCGACGCAGAGCAACACGCTCGGCGTCTCGGTCAGCGTCCCGCTGTTTTCCGGCTTCGCCAACCACTACCGGCTGAGCGCCGCCAAGGCCCAGGTCGAGGCCAGGCGCGCGCAACGCGACGCGCTCTCGCTCCAGGTCGGGCTCGACGTCTGGCGCGCCTATCAGGCCCTGCTGACCGAGAACCAGGCCTTGCGGGCGGCGGCCGACCTCGTGGCTGCCGCCGACGAATCCGAAAAAATGGCGCGGGGCCGCTACAACGCCGGGGTCGGCACCATCGTCGATCTGCTCAACGCCCAGAGCGCGCTGGCCAGCGCCCGCGGGCAGCAGATCCAGGAACTGTACAACTGGCGTCTGGCCAAGGTCGGCCTGGCGCAGGCGATGGGCCAACTCGACTATGCCGCGATCGAAACGCAGAGGCAGCCATGAAACCACGTTCTTCCAGGGCGATCGTCGCCCTCGTCCTGCTCATCGTCGCTGCCGGCGCCGGCTATTATTTCTGGCTCCGGATGGAGACGCCGAACCCGGCCGAGCGCTACCGCACCGCGACCCTGGTGCGCGGCGACCTGACCCAGATGGCGTCGGCCAACGGCACGCTCAATCCGGTGATGCTGGTCACCGTCGGCACCCAGGTCTCGGGCACGGTGAAGAAGTGGTACGCGGACTTCAACGACCACGTCAAGCAGGGCCAGATCCTGCTCGAACTCGACCCGGCCCTGTATCAGGCGCAGGTCAGGCAGAGCGAGGCGGGACTTGCCAGCGCCCAGTCCCAGCTCAAGCTGGCGCAAGCCAACGATGAGCGCGCCCGCGCCCTGTTCAAGCAGCAATACGTCACCCGCCAGGATCTCGACACCAGCGACCAGGCGGCCGCAGCCGCCCGGGCGCAGGTGGCACTGGCGCGCGCCCAACTGGACCACGACCGCATCAACCTGGCCTACACGGTGATCCGCTCGCCGGTCTCGGGCGTCGTGGTCTCGCGTCAGGTGGATGTCGGCCAGACGGTGGCGGCGAGCTTCCAGACCCCGACCTTGTTTACCATCGCCCAGGATCTGTCCAAGATGCAGATCGATTCGAGCTACGCCGAAGCCGACGTGGGCAGCATCCGGGTCGGCCAGCCGGTGGTCTTCCGCGTCGATGCCTACCCCGATCGCAGCTTCAAGGGCGTGGTGCGTCAGGTGCGCCTGAATCCGACCACCCAGCAGAACGTGGTCACCTACGATGTCGTGGTCACCGTCGACAACCCCGATCTGATCCTGATGCCGGGCATGACCGCCTACGTGAACATCATCGTCGCGACGCGCCAGAATGCGCTGCTGGTGCCCAACGCTGCGCTGCGTTTCCGCCCGACCGAGGCCGCGGCGCAGCGCGCCGCCGGAGACGGCAGCGGGCTGGGCAAGGCGGGCGTCGCGGGCACCGTCTATGTTCTGGATCAGGGCAAGCCCAAGGCGGTCGGCGTCCGGATCGGCATCACCGACAACCGCAATACCGAGTTGCTCGCGGGGAACATCAAGGCGGGCGACGCGGTCATCGTCGAGGACCGGCAGCCGCCGGTGAAGGCGCCCAGCGGGCCCGGCATGAGGCTGTTCTGATGACCGAGCCCGTCATCCGCATCGAGCATCTGTACAAGGAATACGCGACCGATGCCGGGCCGGTGCCGGTGCTGAAGGACGTGGATCTCACCGTGATGCCGGGCGAATTCGTCGCGATCATGGGACCGTCGGGCTCGGGAAAATCCACCTTCATGAACATCCTGGGCTGCCTCGACGTGCCCAGCAGCGGCCGCTATTCCTTGAACGGCGCCGACGTCGGCGCCATGAACCAGGACCAGCTGGCGCAGCTGCGCAACCAGGTGATCGGCTTCGTCTTCCAGGGCTTCAACCTGCTCGCGCGCGCCAGCCTGGAAGACAACGTCGCCCTGCCGCTGATCTATCGCGGCATCGGCCGCACCGAGCGCCTGGCGCGCGCCAACGAACTGCTGGACAAGCTGGGCCTCTCGTCCCATCGCAGCTTCCATCCGAACCAGATCTCCGGCGGCGAGCAGCAGCGGGTCGCCATCGCCCGGGCGCTGGTGACAGCGCCTAAGCTGCTGCTCGCCGACGAGCCCACCGGCAATCTCGACACCCACACCGGCCAGGAAATCGTGGCGCTGTTTGCCGAATTGAATCAGCGCGAGGGCATCACCGTCGTGCTCATCACCCACGAGCCGGATATCGCCGCTCACGCCCGACGCCTGGTGCGTCTGGCCGACGGCCGGATCGTCCATGACGGGGCGATGGCGCAAGCCACTCCGGCGGCGGCATGATCGCGGCGATGCTCGGCGAAGCCTGGGTGGCGATGGGTGCCAACCGGCTGCGCAGCTTCCTGACCATGCTCGGCATGGTGATCGGCGTCTCCGCCGTGATCCTGATGCTGGCGGTGGGGCAAGGGGCCCAGCAGCAGGTTCAGGCCTCGATCGCCTCGATGGGCAGCAACCTGTTCATCGTCCTGTCCGGTTCGGTGACCTCGGGCGGCGTGCGCATGGGCGGCGGCGCCACGCCGAAACTGACGCTGGCCGATGCCCAGGCGATTGCGGAACTGCCGGGAGTGGCCGCGGTCGCGCCCTCCTCGCCCGGCACCGCCCAGCTGGTCTATGGGGCGAACAACTGGAGCACGATGGTGATCGGCACCACGCCCGCCTATCTCAAGGTGCGCGACTGGCAACTCGCCGAGGGCTATCCGTTCACCGACGTGGACGTGCGCTCGGCGACGAGGGTGGTCTTGCTGGGCAAGACCGTGGCGCAGAATCTGTTCGGCGACGAGGATCCGGTGGGCAAGACCCTGCGCATCAAGAACGGCCCCTACGTCGTGCTCGGCGTGCTCGCCGCGAAGGGCCAGAGCCTGGACGGCCGCGACCAGGACGACACGGTGATCGTGCCGGTGACCACCGCCCAGCGCCAGCTGTTCGGCAGCCAGTTCCCGGGCAGCGTCCGCTTCATCATGGTTCAGGCCAACTCCGCCGCCGAGATGCCCGCGGTCGAACGGCAGATGACCGAACTGCTGCGCCAGCGCCACCACCTCCGCCAGGGCGCGGACAACGACTTCTTCATCCACGATCTGACCGCGCTGGCCAATTCCGCGGCGGAGACCGCCAAGGTGATGTCGCTGATGCTGGGCGCCATCGCCTCGGTGTCGCTCCTGGTCGGGGGCATCGGCATCATGAACATCATGCTGGTGTCGGTGACCGAGCGGACGCGCGAGATCGGCATCCGCATGGCGATCGGCGCCCGCGGCCGGGACATCCTGCTGCAGTTCCTGCTGGAGGCGATCATCATCTCGGTGATCGGCTGCCTGATCGGCGTCCTGCTCGGCGTCGGCGGCGCGCTGCTGGTCGAGCGCCTGAGCGGCATGGCGGTGCTGATCACGGCGAGCGCGATCCTGATGGCCTTCGCGGTGGCCGCCAGCGTCGGGGTGTTCTTCGGCTACTACCCGGCGCGGAAGGCGGCGGCCATGCGCCCGATCGACGCGCTGCGCTACCAGTGATCCCGTATAATCGCGGGCTTTTCAGCGACCGCCCGCAACAGTGACCAGCCTCGACACCGAAATCCAGCGCCGCCGCACCTTCGCCATCATCTCCCACCCCGACGCGGGCAAGACGACGCTGACCGAGAAGCTGCTCTGGTTCGGCGGCGCGATCCAGATGGCCGGCGCGGTGCGGGCGCGCAAGACCGGCCGGCACGCGGTCTCCGACTGGATGGAGCTGGAGAAGCAGCGCGGCATCTCGGTCACCTCCTCGGTGATGCAGTTCCCCTATCGCGAGTGCATCGTCAATCTGCTCGACACGCCCGGCCACGAGGACTTCTCCGAGGACACCTACCGCACCCTGACCGCGGTCGACTCGGCGGTGATGGTGATCGATTCGGTCAAGGGCGTCGAGGCGCAGACCATCAAGCTGCTCAACGTCTGCCGGCTGCGCGACACGCCGATCCTGACCTTCATCAACAAGCTCGACCGCGAGGGCCGCGCGCCGGTCGAACTCCTGGACGAGATCGAGTCGGTGCTCGACATCCAGTGCGCCCCGATCACCTGGCCGATCGGCATGGGCAAGCGTTTTCGCGGCGTCTACCATCTCTACGACGACAGCGTCGCGGTGTTCGATCCCGAGGGCGAACGCGGCATCGCCGAGGTGATCGAAGGCCTCGACAACCCCCGCCTGGATCAATTGATCGGCGATCAGGCGGCGGAGCTGCGCGTGGACATCGAGCTGGTGCGCGGCGCCTCGCACAGCTTCGATCGCGCCGCCTACCTCGCCGGAAAACAGTCGCCGGTGTTCTTCGGCTCGGCGGTGAACAATTTCGGCGTCCAGTCGCTGCTGGACGCGGTCGTGGAGCTGTCGCCGCCGCCCCTGCCGCGATCGGCCAGGACCCGCACGGTCGAGCCTGCCGAGCCGGCCTTCACCGGCTTCGTGTTCAAGATCCAGGCCAACATGGACCCCAAGCACCGCGACCGCATCGCCTTCCTGCGCATCTGCTCGGGCCGCTTCGAGCGCGGCATGAAGCTCGCGCAGATGGCCACCGGCAAGTTCATCGCGGTCAATAACGCCATCACCTTCATGGCGCGCGAGCGCAACACCACCGAGGAATCCTACGCCGGCGACATCATCGGCATCCCCAATCACGGCACGGTGCGCCTGGGCGAGACCTTCACCGAGGGCGAGGAGCTGCGCTTCACCGGCATCCCCTCGTTCGCGCCCGAGCACTTCCACCGCGTCCGCCTGAAGAATCCGCTGAAGATGAAGCAGATGCAAAAGGGCTTGCAGCAGCTGGCCGAGGAAGGTGCGACCCAGCTGTT